>JABSQK010000399.1 GCA_013215875.1 Lentisphaeria bacterium | reverse complement strand
AATCTAGATGCTGAGGGTTATCTGAAAAAACGGCCATTAAATTATGCCTGTGCGAAAGAAAATTTATCTCTAATGGAAATGCTGGCAGAAGCCGGGGCAGATGTCGATGCCCAAATGAAATATCAACTTTCCCTTATACATCTTGCGTCTCGAAATGGGAAACCCGATATAATCGAATTCTTAATTGACGAGGATGCAGATATGCTTGTGCTTGATATGCATAAGAAAACTGCCCTTCATTTTGCTGCAGAAGCAGGCCAGTCTAAAGTGATAAAAATGTTAGTGGATGCTGAAATTCCCATCAATGCAAAAGATAAAGATGGACAAACTGCATTGCATCTGGCAGCAATCGAGAATGACACAGCAGCAATAATTCAAGAATTAATCGATAATGGAGCAGATATAGAAGCAGAGTCTAATAATAAACGCAGTCCCTTGATGCTCGCTGTGATACATGAAAATCTTATTATTGTAGAAACATTAATCAAAAACAAAGCAAATAAATCACACCTTGACAAGAAGGGCTGGAGTCTCATGCACTACGCAGTTAAACTTCAAAAAGCTCCCCTTATAAGGCACTTGAAAAAATTGGGTGTACCTCACACAATTAAAGATAAATCGGGTAAAACTCCACGTGCCTACGCCCGGACAAATAAATTACGCGATTTGCTGGATTGATGCTAAGTGCTTTTTTAATACACTGCTTTCACAGACCCCATTCAGCACGGGCTTCAGACATTGGCCGCTCTTCCAAGCCCCTGTAATGATTGCCTAGCCAGCTTCCATTTGGCCCGATGTGTCTGTCATCTATTGGCTCCGAAACTAGCTGAAAGCGAACATCCACACTCATTCGGTATTGTTCAGAGACATTTTGCAGGCTGGCATGCATCATATACATGCCAAAAATAATCAAATCCCCCTGATTGAAATTAGTTGTTCCCCATTGGCAGCCGAAATCGTCAACCATTTCCTTGGCACTGTGTGAGAAAACAGCTTCAGTATTATCGGTATCCGTATCCATCTTGCCGTAGGTGTCACGGACTTTGGCCAATTTATGAGAACCCAGACAGAGGATCAGCGGGCTGCGTTCAATGGGTGCATCAGATAGTGGAATCCACGAGGTGTAGACTTGGTCAGTACCGCGCCCCATATAGACAATATCATAATGGATCCCATTGTTGATGCCATTCGGAACAGCTCTAAGCCAACGTGTATCATAGGTCCGAACCGGGCCACCAAGGAAACCTTCAAAAAAGCCCCTTATCTCAGAGCCGTTGGCTAGATCCAGCATTTCACTAGACTCTGTTAATTCGATATTACGCCAAAGCTGGTAGCGTTTATTTTGGTGACCCACGATTGCATCTTTGGGATCAGTTCCTGGCTTTAATTCCTCTTCAGAATCGATCATCGCAGTGACTGTATCATAAACCGCTTCAACCTTTTCTTTTGGAAAAAAGTTTCCTAATAGCAAGTACCCATCCTTCTCAAATTGATTTTTCAGGGCTGGGATATCGCCAAGCAAGTGATTGGATTCAGATAAATTGCTTATTTCCTTACCAAAGGTCAGGGTTTCATCGTTGAATATAACTTTTGTTCCCACGGGTATTTCATTTACAGACATGTTTTCTCACAGTTAATGTTTTCTCACTGATTAGCACTATAAATAGTTTCGTTATATATGCAATTTTCGTTCGTTAATCAGTAAAACAAAATTAAGTCTCATTTGTCTTGCTAATCTCACCCGATTCTCGAATTAATTGCACATAGCTTTCCTTGCAATTTTCGCAAACAATATGTTTATCCAGAATTAAAAATGTTTGTTGATTTTTTT
>JABSQK010000398.1 GCA_013215875.1 Lentisphaeria bacterium | reverse complement strand
GAAAGCATCGCAACAGATTTATTTTCCTGGGCAAAGTTTTTCAGAAAGGCAATTACCTCTTCCTGAACTGGCTTCACTACGGCAATGCCGTCTTTCAACATGATCGCATGCGACAGATTATTGATATCTTCAGAGGTACAGGCAAAATGAATAAATTCGATAAATTCCGCCAGGGATGTATCCTTCAGTTTCTCTTTGAGAAAATATTCAATCGCCTTCACATCGTGATTCGTCGTTGATTCGATTGCCTTCACAGCCTGGGCATCATCCAGATTGAAGTCACTTAAGATGCTACCAAGAAAGGAATTTTCCTCATCAGTAAAGGTGCGGATTTCCGGAATTCCAGGCTCATAGCTCATGGCACGAAACCATTCTATCTCTACACGAATACGCGCTTTAATAAGCGCCGCTTCTGAAAAACAGTCTTTTAATTCATTTATCTTGGATTCATAGCGTCCATCAATGGGACTTAATGCATCGATTGCCATTAGTGTATTTCCTCAGTTATCATTGAATATTCACAGTAATTCAGCGATGCCCAACTGCAAGTAAAGATTGCAAAGCTCTGAGTGTATTGGCGAACAGTTCCCCAGTATTCCAATTGATTATCTCACTATACCATGATATACTTGCTTAAAATCCAAAAGGTTTTTTATAAATGAAAACAATTTTTAATCGCTTAAAGGGTCATTTTTTCTTTGGGCTCATAAGCTGTCTGTTACTTTCTGGAACTGCTTTTGGGCAGGATGGAAAAAAGCTCGCTAAGGAAATCCTGGCGATGACCGGTGCTCGTACGAAAATTGTCTGGGCCCGAGCGATGAAGGGCATGTCTGGAAAGAACTGGGAAGTGCTCAAAGAAGAGTATGAATTGATGCTTTTCGATACCAATACGGGTAAGGAAAAGGTTGTCCTGCCAGGACCGGCAATGTACGGATGCCCCTGGATTACACCTGATGGCCAGCGAATAATCTTCACGACCAAAATCAAAGGCAAAAAAGCCGATATGGTTCAAGTGGTTGATATCAATGGCAAGAACCGCCGTGATATTGCTGAAGGATTTGGCCACTGTGTATGGATGGATCCGAAGACGGGAGTCCAATGGGTCTACATTTCGGTTGGCCGTTTAATGCGGATCCTTCCCGATAATACAACGGATTGGGTGAAAGACAGGCATAGTGTACAAGCGATGTACAAATATCGAATCGATAAGCCTTCCGTGCGGGAACTTGCCTGGACTGGCGATTCGTCCATCCGCTTCCGTGTTTCAGCCGATGGCACAAGAGCCGGTAGTGAATTTGGCTGGCCTAAAGCAGGCGTAGCAAACATGGTGGATAAGAAATCATGGAAACGCTATGGCCATGGTTGCAACAGCATGATCGCGCCGGACAACAGTTACCGTTTTTTTCACATGGGCAGTCCCGTGGGACACAAGGGTATCTTAATGTACGATGCCGGAGGCATCAATAAACGAAACATCTGGTTTAAGAATATGCCCGGTGGTTACAAAGCCGGTGATGATTCATGGATTCCTAAATGGTCATCGGATGTTCGCTTCCTGACTATCG
>JABSQK010000397.1 GCA_013215875.1 Lentisphaeria bacterium | reverse complement strand
GCAGTTTCCCTGCAGACCATCTATGACGATTTTTAGCTTTTCTTCAGATGTCCATTTTCTACGTTTCATGTTCCATTTCCTTTGATTTTATAGTTACTATACTACATTATTTTAGGAACGTCTTAAATGGGAGCAGTATAGAAAGCAATTGCAGTGATAATGTTGAAATCAAATAACGCCCATACGGCTCTGTCAGTTTCTATATTCACTCATTCAAATCTGCACGAAAATGAAAAAAACAAGATTGAAATCAAACGAAACAAATTATCTCCGAACTATTGGTACATTTTTTTGAGGGTGGTGGGTGAAAAGAAATCACATTCAAGCTTGCGTCAGTCTCGAAGCAAATGCCCCTAGATGGATAACTTTTAACTAAGTAAGTAGTTGTTGACTACGATTTTGGAACGACTATTTTTATGTTTAGAAAACCCGGTACTGGCTAGTAGAAATTGAATTACTGGTATATTTAATGCGTCATACTAGCACAGGCAATTTTATACAAAGTACAGCAATGCCGGATTTACAAAACAAGTTAAGAACGATTTGTAAATATTTAGGAATTAAGGTCATGGATGTAGTGATTGTAGATGATGCACTTTTGATACAAATGCATTTAAAAAGCTTTTTTAAAAATGTAATGAAGTACAATGTGGTTGCTACAGGTAATGATGGAATTGCTGCTGTCGAACTATACAAGGATTTTAAGCCGGACTTATTAACCCTTGATTTAAGCATGCCGAATAAAAATGGAACCGATGCACTACGGGAGATTTTAGAATTCGACCCCAAGGCTCGCGTCATCATTTGCAGCGCAATTACAGATGCAAATAAAATCACCGAGACATTAAATATGGGTGCATGTTGTTATATCAAAAAACCACTCATCTTCAGTGATCCGGAGTATATATTGCAAATAAAAGAAGATATTGCCGAAGCATTGGAAGATTGACAAGGAAGGTTTGGTAATATTATCTGAGTACGGGAAAGCTATTCTCTATGTATTTGCCGAATACAAACAGGGCCCAATCGCGTTTTGACATGGATCAGTAATTCCTGTTCCTTTTTCTTAATCGCACCTGCCATTTTTAGGAGTAGATAATGACAAAACATGTAGATTTACCAATGATTATTAGATCCTCTAAGGCAGGTGGATTCATTCGCACAAATGCATCCTTTGCAGATAAAGTTGGTTTTAGTCTGAAGGAAATATCTGAAAAACCTCTTTTAGATTGGGTGATCATCGAGGACCGGGCTTTATTAATCGATCTCCTTGAAGGGAAAATCGAAGACTGCTATATCCGACATAGGACAAAAGACGGAAATTTCATTAAGCTAATTGCCCGAATTTCAGAAAGGCAGGAATCCGATTGTCTTATATTAGCTCGATCAATAAATGCAAAAGCTCAGCGCAAGCACTTAGGGAATAACTCAGAAGAGGCCAATGTAAAAAGTACACTTCATGAAATAGCCCATATTGTGGAGGCACAAAACCCCGGGTACAAATGTTCCATTTTACTTTTGGAAGATGGACACTTTGTAAAAGGCGCTGGCCCGAGCCTGCCAGAAGACTATAACTATGCAATTGATGGTTTCGCTATCGGCCCGACCGTGGGATCGTGTGGAACTGCAATATACTGGAACATACCTGTCATAGTGTGCGACATTCAAAAAGATCCATTGTGGCTACCCTTTGCAGAACTTGCGAAAAAAGCAGATGTTCATGCGTGCTGGTCTCATCCATTCACCAGCAAAAGTGGTCGTGTATTAGGTGCTCTGGCTCTCTATTCCCCAGAACCGCGAACGCCAACAGTCGAACAATTGGAATTGCTAAAAGCAATAGCAGGAATGACCGGTCTTGCTGTAGAACGAGGGCGAGCTGAAGAAGCGCTTCGAATAAAACATGAACAAGCATTGGAATTAGAGAACCAACTAAGGCAAGCTGCCAAGATGGAAGCTCTCGGAGTTCTTGCAGGTGGAATCGCACACGATTTTAACAATGTGATGGCGTCGATACTGGCAAACAGTGAACTGTCTCTCTTGATCCTGGATAAATTCCCAGATCAAGAGGAAAAGATAGAAGTCGAGCTAAAATTAAATGAGATTATCACCGCGAGTCATCGTGCAGGAAACTTTTGCAAGCAAATGCTCTCGTACGCTGGTCGAGGAAAGGCGGAGAAAAAGCAGAGTGAAATAGGCGAGTTAATCTCTGAAATTGACAGTCTTGTCCAAGCTGCCCTTTCAAAAAAAACAGTCCTGCAATTCGACCTTGAAGAAAAACCTACTTTTGTAATAGGGGATGAGAATCAACTGCTTCAAGTGATCATGAACCTTATCACCAATGCTGCGGAATCTATTGGAAATAACGAAGGGCGTATTGTGCTGTCTTCAAAAGTTGAAGACTATACGGTGGACGCATTAGAAAAATTATCGCCCAATGATGATCTTCCAGCTGGTCCATTCGTACGTCTTACAGTAACGGATAATGGTTCTGGGATAGATACCGAAACAAAAATCCGACTCTTTGATCCATTTTATACGACAAAGTCTTCTGGCCGAGGGCTTGGCCTGTCAGCGGTAAAAGGAATTATCAAGATGCATGGAGGGGTAATTTACCTTAAAAGTGAACTATCTAAGGGCACAAGCTTCACAGTCCTACTCCCCGCTGTTAAGAGTGATGACTTGAAAGAGATTCAATTAAGCATTGATGATGATAGTTCTGTCCAGAAAGCAGGAAAACGAATTCTTTTTGCGGATGATGAGCCGGCACTACTGCTGGCAATACCGGAAGCTCTTAAACACTACGATTATGACGTAGTGAAAGCCGCGGATGGACAGGAAGCAGTGGATCTGTTTTGTCACTCTCCTGAATCCTTTGATTGTGTTGTCATGGATTATAACATGCCTAGGCTCAATGGTCGGGAAGCTGCAGAAAGAATTTTTGCTGTGAATCAAGCAGTACCTATTATCCTCATCAGTGGAAATAGTAATACAGGAATAAATGATGACTTTGATGAAACAATTTTATCAGCCTCGTTGCAAAAGCCAGTTGCAATAGGGCAGCTGGTGGAAACGATAGAAATTTCTATTACTAATAAGCATAAATAAGAGAAAATGGTATGCCATTTTAGCAATTTGATAAATAATCGGGGCAACGTTTATTTTACCATATAGATCAAATTAACGTAAGCCCTGTTTCGCGTTACACTGCTGTATATCAGGACCTGATATCGGAAATTAAATCTTTGTGGCCAATTGGTTTTTGAAAAAAAAATATCAAAACCATACATCTTGGGCAACTTTTCAGTGCATAGCTAAATCTTAATTTCATCTTTTTTGATCTCAAGCATTCAATTCCTTTTAACTGATTAAGGATATGAAAGGCCCTTAAAGTTTGGCGCTTACAAAAATAATTATTTGCATATTTTGAAGTAACATAAGGATATAAGGTTTTTCGGGCGCTTG
>JABSQK010000396.1 GCA_013215875.1 Lentisphaeria bacterium | reverse complement strand
AGAAATTTGCAGTATCATTGAAAGGCAGATAAGCTAATGGCCTGGCAAAGCACATTAAAAGTAAGTGTTAGCGGCGTGCGCGGAATCGTTGGCGATTCACTGACCATGCAACTTGGCGCCTCTTTTGCCACAGCATTTGGTACCTATGTGGGAAAAGGCAAAGTGATCATTGGTCGCGATACCCGGCCCACAGGTTTGATGCTGCAAAATGCCATTGTCAGTGGTTTACTCAGTGTGGGATGCGAGCCCGTTCTTTGCGATGTATTGCCCACACCCAGTATACTTATGCTGGTTGATGAGCTCAAAGCAAAAGGTGGAATCTGTATTACTGCCAGCCATAATCCAAATGAATGGAATGCGATGAAATTCGTCGGGCCGGATGGTTTATTTCTCAATAGCACCGAAGCTGTTGAATTGCTCGACCTGTATAATCAAGAAGCTTATGAATACGTTCCTGAAAATGAGATACGTAAAGTATCCACTTTAGAAAATCCCTTTGACTGCCATAAGCAGCGGGTATTTAAGCATATAGATCTGGAAAAAATTCGTGCGGCCAATTTTACAGTTGCGGTCGATTGTTGTAATGGTGCTGGAGCCCTGTTTTCAAAAGATTTTCTGGAAGAGCTCGGCTGTAAAGTGATTGCAATAAATGATACAGATGATGGTATTTTTACTCGTGGACCAGAGCCCATACCGGAAAATCTCATCGATTTATGTACAGCAGTACGCGAGCATAATTGCATTGTGGGATTTGCCCAGGACCCGGATTGTGACCGTTTGGCAATGGTCGATGGGAATGGTGATACGATCGGTGAAAATACCACTCTCACTCTCGCTGTGGATCACATCCTGAGCCATAAGAAGGGTTATGTTGTGACTAATTTATCGAGTTCCAAAGCGATTGAAGATATAACGAAGCGCCATGGATGTGAGCTTTTTTATTCTAAAATCGGTGAGATTAATGTGACAGAAAAAATGCTCAAATGCGATGCAGTGATTGGTGGCGAGGGTAATGGCGGTGTGATATGGCCGGCCGTGCATCCCTGCCGCGATAGTTATACCGCAATGGCCCTCACTCTGGAAATGCTCGCCGAGCGCCAACAGAGCTTGGTCGAAATTATGAAAAATACACCACGCTATGACACGGCAAATTTCAAAATGACCTGCACACTGGAACGTGCTCAACGCATCATACGAACATTGCGTGAGCAATTTGTTGAGCAACGCCAATCAAACTTGGATGGCTTGCGGATAGACTGGGACGATCGCTGGGTACTTGTACGTCCATCAAATACTGAACCTATTATTCGTGTGGGAGCAGAAGCACCTTCTCAAGATGAAGCGGATGAACTGGCACGGGAATTTTTGCAAAAGTGCAAAGGTATTTTATAAGTATCAGGCTGCTGTTTTCCATTAACAATGATGGAATTTACTTATAAGCAGCAGCCATTTTGGACCGTATGCGTATAACGAGCTGCCCTTTAATTGGCTCTGCCAAATCGATAATCATCTTATCTTTGCAGATCTGTTGAATTTCCCAGAGGATTTGGCGACGACTCACGCCAAATTTATTCATGGTAATTTTACACATTCCAGGACTTTTTCCGATGATTGCAATCGGTGCATTTCTAAAAATAGGTAAGCGCTGAAAAAAGAAAAACTCAAGATCTTTCACCTGAATATCCGTGGTAACGGAGAGCCATCTTTCCATAACAGGATTATTCGATTTTAGAAAACGCTTATACTTTTCTTGTTTCTCTTTCGCACTTGTATGATTGCAGGATACAGAAAAAAGAATAATAAATAGCAGGGAACAAATCTTCATTTGTTATTCCTCTTTCCATAATCTTTCATTCTTATCTGTCCCTTCTTAATTTGTATTGAAGGATCAGGGACCCCTATATCAGGATACCAGTGCTCTGCATGCCAGGTTTTGTAGCCTTCTGTTCCCCGGCCAAGCATAAACTCGACATAGGATTT
The DNA here is from genome assembly GCA_013215875.1 of Lentisphaeria bacterium. GTDB lineage: Bacteria > Verrucomicrobiota > Lentisphaeria > JABSQK01 > JABSQK01 > JABSQK01. The sequence goes on along the minus strand of JABSQK010000396.1, from coordinate 2,403 downwards.
TTCAGATGAAACACTATTATTCAGGTAAAGTATATTTAACACACCGCCTTTATGCCGCAGATACGGGAATGGTCGCGCGGGATTCGATCCATAGGCATCCAGATAGTTTGTTCCTGTTCGGGAAACACCGGCAACTGTGGGATCATCCAATTTTTCACCAAAATAATTACCCCCGGCACTATCTGCCATAAGTATTTTCACCTCTGCAGTAGCAGTAATCTTCTTAATATTTGCCTGTGTCCAATAGGGAGAAAGTTTGCCGTCTTTCAATTTTCGGTTTGAAGCGATGTGTTGATTAATACCATAATTTGAGCCACGCCACACAGACTCGACAAGTTCAGAACTATTAATTGGAATATAGTCCTGATCGGGACAGGCAAATTCGTCTACAGGTGCAGTATATTGATCCACATTTTTGCCAGCAGGTTGACTTATTAATTTCACCCAACCATCCTCGTATGCAGGTAGAACACCATTGTTATCTTCCGTGTATCTAGATGTCCAGTTTCCCAAGGTACTCAGATTACTCTTACACAGGGTAAGTTTGGCTGCTTGCATGTTTGTCAAGACAAATGGGAAGCTCATACACACGATGCAAACCAGGATGGTAATTAAAGCGATTAATTCTGCTAAGGTAAAACGCTTTTTTATCATATTAATAAAACCTTTTATAATTACTAAAATCTTGAGTCGAAAATCTCTATTGCTGTGCTACACTTCACATGGCTAAGTTAAGTGAATACTGAATTTTTACTAGTACTGAAACAGATTAATATTATGGAGCAAAGCAGTTATGACAACAGGCTTTTTACAAGAAAATTTTGCTGAGCGCATTGGTGGCAATCAGTTTGGCAAAGATGATACAGTCTATAAATTTGAAAAAATTAAACGTGCTAAACGTGCAGCCATGGATGCTAATCCTGGCACTGAGCTAATAGATATGGGTGTGGGCGAACCAGATGAACCGGCATTTCCCATGGTTGTAGACTCTTTGAAAGAAGAAGCTGGTAAAGCGGAAAACCGTTTCTACACAGATAATGGACTTGATGAGTTTGTTCTCTCTGCTCAACGCTACATGAGAGACCAGTATGGGGTCGACTTGGCGACCAGCCAGATAAATCATTCGATTGGCAGTAAATCAGCATTGAGTCTCTTGCCAAGTTGTTTTGTCAATCCTGGTGACATATGCATCATGACGACGCCTGGATATCCTGTGATGGGTACCTGGTCCAAATACATTGGCGGCGAAGTCGTGAACCTACCGCTCACAAAAGAAAACGGATTTTTTCCAAACCTTGAAACACTGAGCGATGATGAACGTAAACGCGCCAAACTTTTATATTTGAATTATCCCAATAACCCCACCGGTGCTACAGCAACAGAAGCACAATTTAAAACAGCCATCGATTTCTGTCTGAAAAATGAGATTCTCATTGTAAGCGATGCACCCTATGCACCATTGAATTACACTGGCAGCCCTTTAAGCATTCTCTCCATTGCCGGTGCGATGGATTGTGCGATAGAGCTGCATTCCATGAGCAAAGGTTTCAATATGACTGGTTGGCGGCTTGGCTGGGTTTGTGGTAACGAACTTGCTGTAAATGCCTTTGCCAGTGTAAAGGACAATGCCGACAGCGGGCAGTTCGCTGCCATTCAGCTTGCCTCATGTAAAGCACTCGACAACTACGGTGAAATCACGCCTAAGATAAATGAAAAATACCATCGCCGCTTAACAAACCTCGCTACTATTTTGAGTGAATTGGGCTTCGATGCTAAGTGCCCGGGCGGATCCTTTTTCATGTATGTCGAAATTCCCAAAAGTACAAAATCCGGCGTGAGCTTCGATAGTGGTGAAGCATTTAGCCAATGGATGATTACCGAGAAGTTGATTAGCACAGTGCCCTGGGATGATGCGGGTGCATTTGTCCGGTTTAGTGCCACATTTGTTGCCAAAGACCAGGCGGATGAAGAACGCGTACTCGCGGAAATTAAAGCACGTCTAAGTACAGACGAATTCGTTTTCTAGAATTAGTCACTGTCTATAGAATTGAGAAGATAAATACCCGACTTGGTTAATACGCTTTATTTATTAAGTATTTTGAGTACTAGCTTCCAAAAGCGATCAGCACAGTCTTTTTCATTAACTTCATCCAGCAGCTTTCTATTATTAATTCGCATTGTTTTAAATTCATCATAGTTATTCAAAACATAACGAATTTTTTCTTCAAGGTCAGAAAAATCAGGTCTGCAAGGAACATAAGTGATGTCGTTCTTATATATATCAGGATACATTTTTACATACCCTGTATCCGGCTTAATGAGAACGGATCCGCTATAGAGTGCGTGACCATCATTATGAACCCATTCGCCCCAACCCCAACAAGCAATTGATATTTTACTTTT
>JABSQK010000395.1 GCA_013215875.1 Lentisphaeria bacterium | reverse complement strand
TTCTTATATTCTTCTTCTATATTTTCTTCGAGTCTTATGTAAGATTTAAATTCTTTAACTTGAAGGCTAATTTTTTCTTGCTTTTGATTCAATAATTTGAATGCAGTTTCTATATTTCCTGCTTCCCTAAAGTTGACCAGAGTCAATATACCGAGTATAGATAATAGAGAGATACAACTTCCGATAATGTAGGGCAATCGCCAGCTAATACTGTCATCGCCACGAACATCGGCAGTAGACAAGTTTATTTCAACTGGGCAGTTTTTAGTTTCTCTCAGTGCAACACCCACGGTTTCCGGTAACAAATGGGCGACTTGTTCCAATTCAGCGGTATCTACAGTGCTGCAATTCACAATTGGAAACGCGTTAAAATAGTTCACCTCCATTCGAAGCTTTTCGGAGAAGAATGTGTCTGTAAAAGCCATTGTAGAGCTACCACCGGATAAAAGAAGTCTCGTTGGTTTGCTACCTTTTTGCTGTGAGCGATAAATGTTAATCGTACGATTAATTTCACCGTGCAAACGTGTCATGACATTCCGCACAATTTTTGATATAGTTGCTGCTACTTCAGACTCCGGGTCTTCATATGCACCACCGAGGGATACAAAACCGAAGCGTCTTTTTAATGTTTCAGCTTCATCAACAGGCACACTAAATTCTTTGGCAATTTGCTGCGTAATCGCGGCGCCTGCAATTGGGATTGAGCGTGCGAAAAATTTACCTTTTTCCATGAAGAGAAGTGTGGTACATTTACCACCAATATTGAGCAGCATTTCGCAGTCATTTTCCCCGACATAGTTGGCACAGGCAGCATTAAATAATGCTGCAGGCGAGAAATCGACCACTTTGGCCTTTAATCCAGCAGCTTTTACAGCCGCAATAATGCTTTCGACGATGTCATTCTTAATTACTGCAAACATCACTTCGAGTTCATCTGCATCATCCTCATCGCCTATTAGTTGGTAATCCCAAATAACTTCATCGATAGGAAATGGTACATTCTGCTTTGCCTCAAACTCAATAATCTGCTTAACACTCGATTCATCGTCCGTAACAGGGGGTAATTTTACAAAACGCATGAAAGCAGACTGCCCGGAGATACAAACATTTGCAATTCTGCTGGTGAATTTGCCTGTTTCCAATGCAGCCGATATGGCATCTGTGATTATCTCTGTGCGATTTTGCTCACTCATGGCTTCTGCATACTCGACACTGTCAAATGCCAGTAAAATCAGTGGTGAACCGGGCGGTGTTTCAAACTCCGCTAAATGAACGCTGGTTGACCCTACATCTACAACTATGAATTTGTCTTTTGGTGCCATTAGTAAGCTGGATCTCTCTTAGTCTTCGTCTCTTTTGCGTTCTTTAAGGATAAACTCAAGAGCTTCCGGGTCAGATGTTGTAACCCAAGGCGTATCTTTTCTGCTTAGAAGGAGTTCTGGAATACTTTTCACACCAGGTATCAGGAAGAAGCTGAGCTTCTTTTTGTCTCTAGGAGTGAATGAATCCAACAACCTTTGATCTGCTTTTTTTATCGTATCATCTTCGGAATTACTTTTAACTGCATGGAATTTATCACCATGTGAGTTCAGTTTTACAACATCAATACCACCCAAAGAAATGGTCAACTCTGTGAAAAACATTTCTTCCTTAAAACTTTTCATGTAGCGCTTCATTGTATTAGGCTCAATGAAGACCATCGCGTATCTGGATTTTCCTTCCGAACTGACATTCCCGTACGTAACAATTTTCTTCATTTTCAAGGCATAATCAGGATGAATATTATAGTATTGGTACTTAGCTTTGCCCGTTTTCTTCACTGGTTTTCCATCATTGCCTTGAGCAAACAAAACCTGCCAGTTAAAAACGAGTTTATTTATCCAATAATGCCCATTGGCCTGCTTGATGATTTTCTTTTCTTTCTTTCCGGCTTTCGTTAGCTCAAAGTCATATTCGATCATAATGCGAATGTATTTTGCCTTTTTCCGGCCACCTTTTATATCATCCAGTGATTGGCTTTTACTTCCATTTTGTTCGACTTCATCTATGGTTAATTTTACAATTTCAATATCAACATGTTTTGCTTTTATAGGTGCAGAACTGGTTTTGAATACCTTTGACTTATCAGCACCTCTTTGAGCTTGCGCTATATGCGGAAAAGCCATCATGAGTGTAAGTGCTATAATGTGAACTATTTTGTTCATTTTGATCTTCCTTTTATTTTAATATGACAATGATTATCTTCCATTAGCTGGATAAGATACCGCGTCAAGTTAATATTTAAATGCTAAAATGGAAATTTTTAAAAAGGATCATTTTTTGCCTGATATACTGGATTTGGACTGCGCCATAAATTCCCCTTTCTCAACGCCCATGAAATCTGTTCAGGCAACACAGATTTGTTACCCGTTTCCAATGCCTCCATTTCGATTACTTTTGCCTTATTCTCCTCATTATAAGCAATTGCCAGTGCTCGCCGTTGTTCTGCTTTTGCCTGAGCAACCTGTTGATCAGCATCTGCTTGGTCCTCGCGCAGCTTTGCACCGACGTTGTCTAAAACTGTGATTTCCTCCACGTCGACTGATTCGATTGAAAATGCGGTATTATGATCCAGGCCTTTGCCAAGGATGATTTCGGTGATTCGTTCAGGATTTTCGAGGATTTCCTTGTGGTTATCCGATATACCCAGTGCGACAATAATTCCCTCTCCCACACGTGCCTCAATTGTTTTTTCTGAAGCACCACCAATTAATTTATCAATGTTCGCCTTCACTGTTATCTTTATCCTTACACCCAGTCTGACACCATCTCTGGAAACACCTGTAATGTGGGTACCATTTTCCGGTACTGTAATAACTAGGGGAATGACACAGGACTCGACGGCTGACAAAACATCCCTACCAGCCAAATCTATGGAACAGATTTTTTTGAAACTAATATTAAGTTCAGCTTTAGACGATGAGATCATCGCATCGACAACATCGCCCAGATGCCCGCCAGCCAGTACATGGCTTTCCATTTCATCTATGCCGGCTTCGATGCCGGCTTTTTTTAATTTAATCAAATTGCCTACGATATATGCCGGACTATTGCCACGTAGTTTTAGAAAGAGGAGTTGAGCGGGTATGATATCAACAGAGCTGGCCCTTGCTTGAATGAATACAGTAATAATTTCATAGGAGTACGCAGCAATGAATATTGCAGCGATCAAAAAGATAAGAACTAAAGGTATAATAAATATCAAACCGGTTGTTTCCTCATTTTGCTTATAGTAACATTTCTTTGCAAATAAATCAAGCCTATGTGTAGAACGTTTGGGTTTTGAATTTATTCACCTGTACTGTAATTTGGCGCATCTTTATATATTTTTACATCATGGGGATGGCTTTCTCTTAAACCCGCACTGCTCACCCTGTAAAATATTGCCTGTTTTCGAAGTTCATTAATCGTTCTAGCACCACAATAGCCAAGGCTGAAACGTAAACCGCCAACAAACTGATTTAAGATATGTGATACTGAGCCGCGTAATTCAACCAGGCCTTCAATCCCTTGTGGTACAAGTTTGGACACATCATCTACATCTGCATGGCTGTAACGCTCACGACTTCCTTGTGCAGACTGCATGGCTTCTACACTGCCCATTCCTCGGTAGACAACATAAGT
>JABSQK010000394.1 GCA_013215875.1 Lentisphaeria bacterium | reverse complement strand
CTATTTCATTACATTGAACAAATACTAATAGGAAATCCAATATTGATTCTTTGTAACATTTCTAATAAGGTCGGATATGTTACGAGAATGAACAAATCAACCCTAATTATTTTGTTGATAGAATTGGGTATTCTGCTTTCCGGCTGTGCGACTAAGCGACTGGACCACCATATTGTCAAACTTGATCTGACCTATGACCATGTAATTAACAATCCCTATGAATGGGCCTTGCAACAGTTTTCTGATGGACCCATATCTGGGCCAGACGTGGGTGATTACGCACGGCTTGTGCTAGCTCATGGACTAAAAGAAACGCATGCTGACCTTGCAGGGGATGCAAGGAAAGAGCTTCTCCTCAGAGAGAAGAGTTCGGGACGAGTTTGGACTGTGTTGGTTTTTACTCCCGTCCAGAGTGCTTATAAATACATTGGAAATTTTACTGCAAGCTACGCTTCTGCAGTTAATCCAAATGAGTCTTCTGTCCTGGTCTACGAGGCGTGTGGAGGAAAGTATGGCTACATTTATACATACACGCATGATGGTAAGAGATTCAATGGCACTTTGGTGCGAGATATACACGCTGGAGACGGTGCTCCCGAAGCGAATAATAAATTGATGGCAAAACTATTTTCACAAGAGAAACGACTCAAATGGACGAAGACTGGGTTGATGGTAAATGAATGAAAAACACTTAAATTTATTATTCGATAAGCTTAGAAAAACAGCCTTCCCAGAAGACCTTGTAGGTAAAGATATTAATGACATTTGCATGACAACATTAGATGATTCTATAGCAGGGCTTATTTCTGGATTTGACGGAAAATTAAGTGGGCAAAGACGAGAAATCTTAAGTTCTTGTCTCAATGATCTTGATCAAGTTTTACCCCAATTGTCTGGAAACTCACATGACTATTTCCAATTGCTAAAAAATATCGCTGTTGAGATAATGACTCGTAGTAATTAAATTGATTTAGAAAGGTCGTTTCGGTAAACCCTCATGAATTTAATACTTACTTTGAAATTTCGCCTAGATAAATTATACTACTGACTAATCCAGAACAGGAAATTGAATGAATAAGAAAATAGCAATTGTCATCGGCATAATAGCAATACTCATTGTCGGAGTATTTTTAAGTACGGGTTCAAAACCTGATGCTGAGCCCACTGACGTCACTGAGAAAACGACCCCGTCACCAAGCACTGAAGCTGTTGAAGCCAAGGACCCGTTTGTAAACTGGCAAGAGACGAAAGAAGAAACACAGAGGCATAGCGTTTATGCATTAGCAGAAGCTGCCAATGCCCGGCTAGAAGCAGAGGCCAAAGCGAAGCTAGAAGCTGCCAAGGCAGAGGCAAAAGCGAAAGAAGAGGCCGCGAAAGAAGAAGCTGCGCCCAAAGAAGAAGCTGCGCCCAAAGAAGAAGTGGCTACTGAGACCCCAGAAAAAATTGAGATTAAAAAAATGGAACTTGAGCCAGTCGAATCAGCGGATAAAAAACATGGTATAAGCTATAAGATAGATGGTGGAAAATTGGGCTATAACTACAATGCGGAGAAGAAAGAGCTGAGAATTGTGGATTTGAGTACTGTAAATTTGAAGGCTTATTTCAAGGATCATTCACGGGGAAAAAATGGGGAATTGATAAAATGGGAAATTAAGGAAAGTCCCGAGTTTGCATTTTTGGAGTTGGCCAAAGCCAGCGGGTTTTCAAGCGGGGATATGTATTTGAAAAAAGTTGGCCGTTACAGGTTTGATGTAAGTTCGCCAGATGGGTCGACGTTTTTATTGGTGACGATAGAACCTGAGAATAAATGGGTAACAGAGTTTGGCGAAACAGAGGTTTTGAAGAATTGGATACCCAAGGAAAAAGTGAGTACCGGGCTGGGAAACTTAATAGGGGATAAAATTGTCATTCCTGATATGGCGATATTTATTGATGCGATTGCCAAGGAGTGTTTTCCATTAGTTTCAGATGCCAAGAAGGCTGACAAGATAAGGGGAATTCTGAAAAAAAGCCAGGACAAAATTTTGGGACTGTTGAATAAAGAGTATGAGCAGAAGCGGCAAGAAGCAATTCAGTCCATGAGCGAACTCGCAAAATTTGAATCAGATAAAAAACTCCTGGATAGCAAAGTAACATGGACTGCAAAGTTCTTTTTTAACAAGGGATTTTCTGATCCGGGATACCCTGGTTGGGAAAAAGATAAGCTTAGTATTGTTCTATCTGGTACCACAGGCCAGGAACCTTCTTTTACGATTCACCTCGAACCCGTTATTTTTGAACTCCTAAAAGATAAAATTAAAATCGCTGAGAAAGATTTTTACTTTAGATTTAAAGTGAAAAGTGCATTCAGAATCTTCCCTGGAAAGAATAAGACATTTCTGTCAGCAGATCTGACCAAACCCGAAATGAAAGTACAGGCAGATGTCGCCTTGAAAGTATCTGTAGAAATTGATAATCCACTGAGTGAGCGATTTGGTTTTAAAATTGCCGGCGCAAAATCGAAATCGGAGACGATTCCAATTCCACTGGAACATACCATAAAATTAAAACGCGATAAAGATGGCACTATCGAAAATGCCCGGAAATGGTAGCTCGGACGAACGATATGAATGTTAGAATGACCAGACCCTTTAACGCATTGATTTGAGTAGATAGCCATGCATGAAATAATCACACGACCTGCAACGGAAGAAGAATCGCAACTACTTCTAGACTCGTCTAAATCGTCACCGCTATCATGGCTGTGTCTTATTTTAATTTTTGGAGTCGGGTTTATGTGGATCTTAGCCAAGATTGGCGGGGCGTTTGGCAATGGGATTGATGTACGTTACCAAAGCACAGGTGAGTGGATTGGACGGGTTTTCGCTCTGTGGTTCCTTATCTATTTTTCAATTGACTTCTACAAGCATGGGAAAAAGCGCCGGAAATTAGCTGCCCTGGATAGCGACTCGATGTCTGTTCAGGAAATACGTGTAAAGGACCCGGAGGTGGTAGAAATAAAACTCGTAAATGCCAATTCGCCTATCGTGTGTTTTGATATTGGTGACGATACGCTTTTGTATTTACAAGGACAATGGCTTTATGCCCCACAAACATATGGATTGAAAGAACATCCCAGTAAAGGAAAACAACAAGACAAGTTTTTAAACTACTTACCCGAACCCTATTGCTTTCCTCGAACAGAGTTTGTTCTCGTACGGACAATCAATACAGGTGAGGTTTTAAGTCTCAGTCTTGCCGGACAGTATCTATTACCTGAAAAGAAAGTTGATGTATTGAAGCCGGAGTATGATTTTGGCCAAAGCAGGATTTTTAAGGGGCCTATAGACGAGTTAGAGCGTATACTTCAGGACGCACATGATGAGAATGAAACACAATCTTAATTACGAACAGGCTGATTTTATTTCTTCAATTCCGATTTAAACACAAAGTAGCGTGTTTTATCGATATCCGGATCATCAAGAAATGCATCTGAGAGTGGCAGGGTATGCAGGTGTTTTTGCTCTTCCCATGAACCAAGTTTAACTTTAATCAGATCGCCAATCTTATAGCTTGCCGCCTTTAGTGTTTTGGCATCCTGCATGGCCATTTCAACAGCAAAAAATGTTCGCTCTCTAAACTTGCCAGTCAAGGTATTTTTGAGTTCATACTCTGTGCAGATAAATGTTTCTGTGTAAGGCCGAACCTCATCGACAGTTCTGGGTTTGGAAATGCGGGTAATTATGGCAGTGACTTCGGCAAAGACCTCGAGGCTTATTGCTTGAAGCTGGGGCACATCGATGGCATAGCGCAGAACAAAGGAGCGCGTCTCAAGCATGGCACGGGTATCGGGATATTTTTTCTGGAGCGTTTTAAATGTTGATTGGATCATGCTAAGCCGTCTTTTATTAACCTTTTTAAATCGGGCATCGTCGAAACTTGCTTCACTGCCGCCAGGTACCTTAAATCCTGAAGCCATTTTTTTGATTTTGAGATACAAACTCCAGGCCATAATCTTCTTTTTCTTGTCCGGTTTACTTAACAATTTTAAATAGCGTGCTTGGGCCTCCTTTCCGCTTGGGTGACCTTTATATAATGACGCAATATATTTGTAGCTATAATAAGCAGCACCGGGCATCTCGATTTCCTGTTTCTTTGCATCGGCGAGCGCATCGTATACCCAAATCTTTAAGTGCGAGAGGATTTTTTGAGCGCTGCGGGCGCGATTGCGAATGGTCTTTCCCGGTCGCCCATCCCTGGCATAAATCTCGAGTGTTTTAAGTACATAGTTAAATCGTTTGTTTCCTCGATAACCCTTTGAAGCCGTCTGTCTTATCAGGCTTGTAAGCAGTTTCGACTTGATGTCTTTAAGTGGGGAGTTGTCAATAATTTTAATCGGTTTTGCTTTCGCAGAAACTTTTTGTGATTTGAATTTGGCGTTATTTACCCATATATCCGGCCAGCGATCTATCGCATAGCCGACCGTTTTGTTCTGACTATAATCGGAAAAATCGTTAAAGGTAAAGCGTACGGGTTTACCCTTGGGATCACAGGTTTTGGGGTTCCAGGAAAAGAGGAAGATTTCATAATTACCCCAGATATGGCTGTGATCATCTCCCGGGCCTGAGCCACCAATTGCCAGAATCGTTTTATCCCGACTCAGTGACGGGAAATACATAAACTTATATGCTTTTGGCATCGATTTATAGAGTTGGCTCAAGTCTTTAGATTTACCCGTTTTCAGGTTGTACTTCGATACATCGCGCCAGGATCTGTTGCCACCTCTGGCACCATGATGCATCCAGACGATCCAGTCATTTTCAATACCCATACGCATCTGGCAACCACCAATAGGCAGTTTGGTAAATCCGCCGGCTTTTGCCGGGCCACTGTTTACAGGATTTACTTTTGAATACGATCCGCCACTTAAGATATAGTCCCCCGATGGTGATAGTATGCCGAGTTGATTTAAGTTACTGATAACCTGTTTACCAATCTTACCTGTAAGAATGTTGACTTCAAATATACCTTTCTGTGCAGGAATACTGACATAGATAGTCTCATTATCTTTCCATTCAAAGAAATGATCCTGGAAGGATGTGCCACAGCGTTTGCGCAGTTCCTTTAGCTCACGGGGCTTACCCACTTTCAGGGTTTTGGGGTTTACATCCACAACCCAGAGATCGAAGGGGCCGGCTGCGTAAGAACCGCTCCAGAGATTTCGGACTCTGCGGTCCATTTGACCGCTCCAGATGATGGCACCAAAAACGATATGTTTGCCGTCGGGTGAGACTCTGGGTCCAAGGTGAGAGTAGTTTTTATTGTCTGGATCGCCACTGATCATCTGAAGCTTGCGCCCATCCAGTCCACGCATCCAGATGCGATATGTGGCCCCTTTTAACCCAGTGGGTCGACGCGACTCCCATACCAAATAACCCAGTCGATTTTTGGCGAAGGCCTTCATGGCCCGCTTTTGGGCGGCAGTAGCCCTGTCAGGATATTTCTTGTTTTGGGCCAATACGCTTATACTTATGAGGCAGGTAGCAAGTAGTAGTGAATAGCGCATCCTCAAATATACGTAGGCTATTTGTTTTAATCAAATGGTGAAATAAAATAAACACTTTATAAAATTAGTATGGTTGCAAAGGAGTTGCACGGGTTTATTTTCTGACCTTTACCAGGTAGTATAAATAAATGATTATGAATAAAAAAACAAGAACCTTTCTATCCAGGCTCATCGTGCTCGTTCTACTCAGCAGTTTGGGCACTGCTTGCAAAAAGAAGAAAAAAGACACGGATTCCCCCGTGCCGGATAAACCTAGTGCAAAAGTCTATGAGCAAATTATCCTTGAGGCCGAATCTGCCGTTATGTCTGAATCGCTGATCACTGTGACTACGGATCCCAATGCATCCGAAGATAAAATTATCCAGATACCGGATGTGAAAAAAGAAGAGTTGGCGAAAATAAGACCAATTTCTTATACTCTGACTGTTGCCGAAGAAAAAACCTATCGACTCTGGTTCCGCAGTTGGTGGCGGGATGCCTGCAGTAATTCAATAGCTGCCGCTTTAAATCAAGGTCCCGCACAACTTGTGGGTAATGATGGTACTTATATGATCTGGCATTGGGTGAAGGGCCCAAAGGTGAATCTAAAAAAAGGGGCGAATAAATTATTTATTCATGTACGGGAGGGCGCCGTACGGATAGATCAGATAGTTGTGACCGACGATCTGGATTTTCAGCCGCCCATGGGTATCCTGCAATCAAAAGGCACGGCTGTCGAGCAAAAACCAGAACCCATAAAGCCACAGCCTGAGTCTGCCAATCTGCCAAAGCCAGAGCCACAGGGTGTCAATCTGCCAAAGCCTGAGCCGCGCAAAGCAGAGCCAATAAAACCGCTAACACCGAAAACTATTTCGGTGTTAACAGCAGGGAAAGCGCATCGTGATGGTAACTTTGTGATTGGTGTGGGCGGTGTACATCTGGAAGGTTGGGAAGCGATTTTACTTGACTTGGGTTTGCCCTTTGAGCGCATTCCGGATGGTCAACTCAGCAATGCGGAATGGTTGGCTAAATATAACATTGTCTGTTTATCGAAACCCATTACAAAAGGCCATGTTGCAGAAGCATTTTATGTCTACGTAAAACAAGGGGGTATATTATTAGTGGAAGTTCTACATAATATTCGCATGGGTGTTGTGGGGAAAGGATTATTTGCACCGGTGAGGGGAAATTCCAGTGATTCATGGGAGAGCCAAGGGGAATTTATGTTGACCACTGGATCACCCTACCTAAAGGGGATAAAGGATAATAGTCCGGTATATGCGAAGGTCTTTCTTAAGGCATTGAATGATACTAAACACCCCGGTGTTTCATTTCATGGTAAGATGTATCCAAAGAAACCGCGAAGGGATCCTGCTGGAGGCCGGAGCCGTTTGCTCCGAGAGCAAATATTGTTTCCAGTGTTTATGAAAAAAAGTTTTGGCAAAGGGACCCTTTTCTTTTTTGGCATGCCGCTGGCCAATGGACTTATCTATGGTGGCGATGATCGATTTAATATTATCGCATATAATATTTTTTCTGAATTGATTAAGGATAGCTACCCGATGCTGTATCATAAGCTCCGATGGAACCCGCCAGCCGCTTCGAACCTGAATTTTAGAGATGATTTTATGCGCAAAAGCAAGGACACCCTGGACTGGAAAGTATCTTCAGGTACCTGGAAATTTGGCGGCGATAAACCAAAAAATAAACGTGAAACCTTTACACTGATTTGTGAACCCGCAGATGGTATAGCGACAAGTACATTTGGGAAAAAATCATGGAAAGATTATCTGCTTGCAGCGAGTTTTAATTGTATGAATGGTGATGCTGGAATCTGGCTTAGCACTAACAAGGGGAAGCGGGCACTGTTCATAGACCGCAATAAGGGGTTGCTAAAATTGGCAAAATTTGTCGAAGGTAAATTAGATATTATTAAGGAAGTTCCGATTCCACTACCGCTCACAGGCTGGCGGCGGATTTCTTTGACGATTCGCCAACAAAGCTGGCAGGGATTCATCGATGGAAAAATAGTTATTTCAGAAAAAACCGGCGAAACGATCTCCGGCCCTTGTGGGCTGTTGGTTAGCGATGGACGGGTCCTGATGGATGATGTACTGGTCTGCGATAGTGCGGCCCTGCCAAAAGATTCCGATCGGCTCATAGGTGAAGAGGGCGCTTCGAGAAGTCAGAGTTTGATGATTTACGGCAATGAACCGCGGATGATTTATTCGCCAGTCTGGATGCTCAAACCGCACCCTAAAAAGACCAACGCTGTGAAGGCCACTCTGCCAACTTATCACCAGGCAAGCTTAAAGATTGATGGCAAAACCGTTGGCTTTGTTCCGCCAAGTGAGACCGGCGCAGACATTTTTCTGCCCGCGGGGCAGTTGCCAAAAAATCAAATTGAATTTGTCACCCAAGACTGGCGGGATTATACCTTTTCAAAACAAGTGATCGATTGGTACAGTACAAGCGGTAAATGGGAGCGACAGATTCGTTGGAGTTGTGATGCACGCTGGTCTTTTCATACGGGTATTGCAAAAGACCAGGCTTTGATGTGGTATCGTCACCCACTAAAAGAAAGCTATGCGATCAACCTGATAGGGGCCTTTGCCATGCTTGGAAAACGCTGGGAGATCGGCCGCGATTTCAATATTGTACTGGGAGGCAATGGTAAAGATTTAAAGCAGGGCATGGTCATTCGTCAGGGGCCCATTGGCAAGTCAGGCATTACATTCATCCGGGATGGCAAATTTCTTAAGCAAGACAAAACCCATGGAATCCCCTTCGACCCGTTGAACAATCACAATCGCTGGTACAACATAAAAATCCTGATTACACCGACGACCATGAGATACTATTTTGATGGACAGTTGGTGACTGAGATAAAACTTGATAAACCGTTAAATGGTTCTTTGGGAATTTGGACGAAAAAAAATGTGATCAGCATTGCTAGGGTAACTATTTCGAGCAAGGAATGGTGAGTTAAACGCGATTAAAGGGGATGGTCTTATCGAGGGATTTGACGTAGTCTTTACCGAGCTTCTCTTCGAGCCAGGTTTTGAGCGGTACATCCGCGTCGGTGGGTTGCCACCATCCTTTGACATCTACACCATCACCGAGCATTTGTCTGCGAATTGGGTCGCACTTTTCTAGTATGTCTTCGGGGAAGTTATTAAAATCCAGGCCGCGCAACCAGCGGTAACTGTAGCCAATAAAAATTGCCCTGCGGTGGCGGTCGGATGTATTGTAACCGCGGCTATGCACCATGCGGCGATCGAAGATAACTGCGGTACCAGCCTTTACGAATAGTTGAACGACACCTTCACCAGTTTTACATGCCTCCGGAGTGGTCTGGGCTTTGTGACTGCCCGGAATAATGCACATGGCCCCGTGTTCCGGCCCATCGACATCGGAGAGCCAATAACTAACTTTTAGGGACATGCGTGGTTGCGGCCGTTCAATCTCTGCCACCGGGCGACCACCATCTTGATGCCAGCCTCTAGGCGGATTTTTAACGATATTTTTTTCAGGTGGATAGATAATTAGATGGGAGATATAATACTGAATATTCCAGCCAAGGATATCCCACATAAGTGGAAAGGTTTTTGGATTATCGAGTAATTCAAAAAAGGTATCATCTTCAATAATTGTGCG
>JABSQK010000393.1 GCA_013215875.1 Lentisphaeria bacterium | reverse complement strand
GGTATGCCCATTGCTTTTCAAAAACATCAGACCGTATATAAGTTTTGGGCTCTTATTTCCCATCGATTTAGCCACTTGGAGATACAGACTTGCCAGATCTGCAACACGACTGTTAGTATCATATTTACTAACTAAAACCAGGGCACGATCTATCATCTTCTTAATAACTAAGGTTTCAGTCATCTTTGTCTTGATCTTTGTTAGTTTTTTACCGCGATCCATCATGCCATAAGCCAAAAGAATATCATCATTGTCAGGGGCAATTTGTCTTGCACACCTTAACAAGGTCTTTCCCTTGCCATCTTTTATATTCTTTACTAAACGGTTTATAGCAATTGCCGAAATGTTTTTAGCTAATTTGAGGTCCGTTTTCTGAGCAAAAAGAGGCATCGAAAGAAATAAGATGCTGGTGAAAAGTATTTTGTTCATAACTGTCTCCGAATTATTTAACCACATAGACCGAATATAGCGCTCAAATGAGACATAGGCAAGAAATAAGCCCTTTGTTAGACCTGGATAATTCATACTGAAATTAGATCGGAATTGCGCAAATTCAGATTAATAGCCGTTGTTTTCCTCAATGAAGTTGTATGCCAGACTCATGGCTTTTGGCGTCCAGGTGAGCCAGGAATGCCCGGCAAATACAGTCGCAAATTCATGCTCAACCTCAAGGCGGGTCTCTTCAACAGCCACTTTACCATCATCTCTACCTGGAATAAACGGGTTTGCACCACAAGTACCGGCAATAATTAAATATTTTTTTGTATCAGGCAGAGCGCCAAGTAGCTCATCAAACTTACCTTCTTCAGTCTCGATGAGTTGCTTACCCGCTTGATCCCCGAAAATCAAACGGGCAATCTTGATATGTTTGAGCTTTCGTGCCATGATGGATCCCTGGTTGGGTGCCACTGTCATGACCGCCGCTCCGTACAATGCTTCGATGGGACACGCTTTATTGGCAAGCAGTGAGCGCAAAACAAGCCCGCCCATAGAATGGGTCACAAAGTGAATTTTCTGCAGCGGGTATTTTTTTGAGAGTGCGGTTACTTCGTTAAGCAGGTGGAGAGCATGTTCTTCAATTTTGTATTTACGTGATTCATAGCTCCAATTCAGGGTTCTGTACCCTCGATTGGTGAAGTGCTTATCCATCGCCCAGTGTGAACTTGCTTTTCGCATGAAACCATGAATGAAAATCACCGTTCCTGGCTTGGGATCCTTCTCTGTTTTTGCAAATGATTCAGACATAAGTACGAATGCCAATATTAAATAGTTCATAGGGTACAATATCCCAAAATTTAAAAAATCCTATATTTAGCTTGCGAAAAAGCTTAGACGGCTTAATTTCTAGCCCTTTGACTAACGAGGAAAAAACTAATTTAATATTATGCTGAATTTAATAAAATATCCGCTCTGCCGTGAGGAAGACCTTGGTCGTCCTATACCAGACATGATTCATGCAACAAGTGTATGCATGCCACTATGGCAACACAATGTTGCCTATGAAGAACTCGATGAGTCGATAACCAAAACGTTTAAAAGCGGTTATCCCAGATTTTTTTACCACCCGATAGTTCGTAAACTGTTTAATGAAGCGGAAAAGGAACTTGCTTCAGATCAAGAATGCTGCTTGGTATTTCCAAATTCGCAAAGCGCCCAGCGCTGTCTGGACTATATCGAGAAAATTACGTCCCAAAAAGGCAGTAAGCAAGTATGGCGGGATGTCTGTGCAATTGTAGTTCCTAAGGCCTGTGCTGT
>JABSQK010000392.1 GCA_013215875.1 Lentisphaeria bacterium | reverse complement strand
AGAAAACGGGTAACGCGGTCTTTTCTTGTTACTCGATTTAGTCTTTGTTTGTCGCTTACTCATTGGTAAACTCCTTTTAAGTTACTAAAAAAACTTCAAAAGAGTGTTACCCTATTAATAGAGACGAAATTACAATTCAGTGGTAGTTAGCATGGCAATAAAAGGGACGGTGCTAGATCTAAAGTGATATCGTGGTAGTGTAGTGAATAACTGGGAATAAAGCTAAATGTACTATGAAATTTAAGCTGAGTTTATTGCTCTTTGTTTTTATAAACGCGGTAGCAAAAGAAAAAGTATTTGAGAAAGATATCGTACTCACCACGGGTGAAACGATCATTGTGGTATGGTACGAAGTGCGACATAATATACTTTATTTTAAAACTGCCAAAGGCAAGAAAGGTAAAGTTGATTATGACAAAGTGAAAGAAATCTTAATCTCGAAAGAAGAGGATGAATTTCTTAAGAAAAAGGATAAACCAGAAAAAGCACCGGAAAAAGCACCGGAAAAAACAGACCCAATATCTTTATTTAACGAAAAGGGAATTATTGATCTGTCTAAATTCCGAGGGCTAAGCAATAATCAGTTCAAGAAAAAAGCGCAGGGGATAAACTATACAGAAGAACGATTTAACGAACCCGGGATTTCCAGTGTTTTCACAATCAAAGAAAATAAGGTTTGGGGCACGATCATATTCAGCTTAATGGGTGATAAGGTATTCAACATTATGCTTCGCCCTAAAAAATATATGTATAATCCTTTTGAGATCGAAAACTTTATAAAAGAGCATTTAAGAATTAATTTAAAGAAATCGAAATCAAAGAAAGATTCAAAGACGGATTGCTGCAAACATAGTCTATACAGGGGCATCAAAAGTAATACTAAGATCTACGATGTTCGGATCAGGCTAAATGAAGAGACAAAAAAAACGACGGTCACAATTAACTTTGAGGACTATTAATCCCGTCAGTTTGCATGAGGGGTCTTCTGCTACGTTTCCACCCAAGCATCTCTAGCTAACATCTTGCAAATTTTTTTAAGAGACGCTAGTCTTGCTCAAGGCAACCCAAAAAACTAAGGAGAGTAGAATGAAAAAATCACTAGTAAATCTAAGCATGCTTATGTTCCTGTGTACAGCCAGTGTCGCTGTTGCTGATAATACGGGAAAAATGTATTTTGGCGCGCAATATGCAATCAGCTATTTTGACGAGTCTGGTTTAGATGAATTTAACCCCACTTTATTTGTTGCCAGGTTTGGTAAATACATCAATGACAGTGTTGCAATAGAAGCACGGATCGGCGTTGGTTTAGAAGACGATACTGTCGACATCTCCACCATAGATTACACCCTTGAATTAGATACGTTATACGGCCTGTATGCTGTGGTGAATTTCCCCCTTGGCGACGCATTGTCTGCGTATGGTTTAATTGGCTTTACAGAAGCGGATGCAACGTTTTCAGCTTCAGGACTCTCAGGCTCAGCCGATGATGATGGCTTATCTTATGGTGTCGGCTTAAACTGGGGATCTGATGTCGCTTTAAATCTTGAGTATATGGAATATTT
>JABSQK010000391.1 GCA_013215875.1 Lentisphaeria bacterium | reverse complement strand
CAATAGCCCCATGATGGTAATCTAAATTACCGACATTTTCGACGTGCTCTGCTTCAGCGGCCAATGAAGCACTTGCATCTCCATCAACATCCTGCCATGTTCCGGTATTCCAGGAACCTTCTAATTCCAAGGCTGTTGCAGTCCAGAATACTGTCGCTACTTCGTTATATGCAAAATGATCGACACCATTGCCTAAAGTACCATTGAAACTTCCATCATTAATATGGGCATTTTTCAAACGCAACAAGTGATCCTGCCATTGATTTGGTGCTTCCCCACCGATCTTAACAAAATCAATATCGTCTGTTGCAAGAAGGCTCTGTCCCAGGTCAATGCGAACATCCCCTGATGCTCCAGTTGCACGCAAGTAAATGCGATCTGCATCGCCGTCGCCATTCAATGTGGTTAGTGCATTCGCAGTATCAACAAAGATCATATCCATGTCACTGTAAGCAGGACCTTCATTGTTTGAATCTTTGTTGTCGCCATTCACGGTTAATGTAGAATCAGATGTTTCAATTCGAATACTGTCATCGCCCTCTTCACCAGAAATTGTCACGGAACCAGTACCCGCTTCGATTAATGTGATATCGACAATATCATCACCGCGATCGGTGCTGATAGTAATGATTGCATTTGCAGCAACAGTTTGAATAAAGATATGATCATCGCCTTCAGTGACGGCACTGTTGATACCAGTTACCGCAGCCTGCATGGCAGCAACATTCTGATCGGTGCTGTCACCTTCAAAAATGACGGTGCCATTAAGTGTCTTGGCAAGAATGCTATCGGAGCCACCATTACCGACGATATGTGTCATGTTGGCAAATGTCTCTTCAATGAACAGACGGTCGTTGTTGATACCCATATAAAGATTAAGGTTTTCCAAAGTCGTGTCGTAAACAAAAGCAACATCGTTGTCCGTATCGTGATCGCTATCACCGGTATTTTCAATGCGGCTTAAGCCTGCCACCATGGTGGCTGTCATGTAGGCGGTATTGATTTTGATATCGGTGGAGTCGTCCAGGTGAACGGTATCATCACCGTCGCCAGAGTTCAGGGTAATGTCGCCGTGAACCCGATCCATGCCGGTGGTTTCGCTAACTGCGTCAACTGTCGGCAGATTAGCAATGTCTGTTTGACTGATGCCGTCAGTGCCGGAAGCACCGTTGTTATAAGTACCAACACCGATATTAATGACGTCATCTTCATCACCAGCATTGATAGTCAATTGGCGATGGGTTGTTTGAGTCGCACTGCCCTGCTTTGTATCGGCATTGGAATCATCCTGGTCTGTCACATAGGAATCAAACAGTCCGACGATGTGCAGTATATCTACCTGGTCACCAAGATTGAGCGTTATATTATCAAAGTCGAAGTAGCGCAGACCGCCTTTGTCAGATGCTTCAACAACGGACCCGTCAGAAAACTTATCCGTGTCTTCACGCTCGATACCGAAGCCATCAATTTGCGTATTGGAAATACGCCCTTCGTTCGTCGTATCTACGGCACCGGAATCAGTGAGAACAATGGAGTCGTAGCCGCCACTGGTCCAGGTATTTTTGGAAATCCCACCGGCAGGCTGAGCTGCGATGGAAACACGCGACTCGGGAATCGAAAGATTAAAGTTTTCCGGCTGGGTGATGAAGTCGCGGTTGTAACCAGCGTTACCCTGAATATTGAGATAGCCTTCGATGTGGTCGAGAATAGAATCATCATAGTTCTCATCAAGAATTAAATCGGTAATACTACCAAGGTTAAACAGATCATCGCCCGCATCACCAAGAATGAAATAATCGGTTTCATCATGCGTTGAAGCAATGTCAACACGATCGTCACCACTGCTCATAAAGAGATTAAAATCATCAATATTAATATAATTGATGACTGCTCTGTCTGAATCATCAACTGTGACACTGTGAACCAAAGAAACCCGGGCATCTTCAATAACGTACTGACGAGTCGCAGACGTTCCCGAATCATTCAATTCAAGGTAATTGCGGTTGTCCTGATCAACTCCGTCAATATTAATAGTACCATGGATATCATCGAGGTTACCAACATTTTCAACATGCTGAACTTCCACGACATTATGTGTATTGCCGGCAGCTCCGAAAACACCATCGCCATCGATATCTGTCCAAGACGCGGTATTCCAAAGACCGTTGATGTTGTTTACTCCGGTGATCCAAGTGGCACCGCCATCGTTGTAAGCATGACCATCAGTACCACTGCCAAGGACGCCATTGAAAGCGCCATCGTCAATGTGGGCATTTTCCAACTCGACCAAAAAGTCCTGCCATTGGTTCGGCGCTTCAGCACCGATTTTAACAAAATCGAGATCGGTGATCGTCGCAAGATCATCGAGGTTGGTTAGATCCGTTACTTCGCTGGTATCAGCATCATCATCCACAGTACTGGTACTTGTTCCGGCGTCGACATTGGCAGTCGCCACGGCTGTATTGGCACGCAGATAGATGCGGTCGTTATCGCCATCGCCATTGAGGTTTACAGTACCATTATTGCTGTCGACGAAGATTATATCCTTGTCGGAGTAAGTCGTTTCAGGATTAGTCGCATCACGGTTATCACCGTGAACAGTCAACGTCGCATCAAGACCGACATTTTCCACACGGATACCATCATCACCCTCTTCACCACTGATGATAACAACACTGTTATCACCCATGGTTTTAATATCAACGATATCGTCACCGCGATCGGTGCTGATAGTAACAACGGCACTCGCGGCGATCGTATCGATGAAGATGTGATCTGCTTCTTCAGTAACGGCACTGTTGATACCAGTGACCGCAGCCTGCATGGCGGCAACATTCTGATCGGTGCTGTCACCTTCGAAAATTACGGTGCCATTCAGTGTCTTGGCAATAATACTATCAGACCCACCATTGCCGACGATATGTGTCGTGTTGGCAAATGTTTCTTCAATGAACAGACGATCGTTGTTGATACCCATATAAAGATTTAAGTTTTCCAACGTCGTGTCGTAAACAAAAGCAACATCGTTGTCCGTATCGTGATTGGCATCACCCGTATTTTCAATGCGGCTTAAGCCTGCCACCATGGTGGACGTCATATAAGCGGTATTGATTTTGGTATCGGTGGAATCGTCCAGGTGAACGGTATCATCACCGTCACCAGAGTTCAGGGTGATATCCCCGTGAATACGATCCATAGCGGTAGTCTCACTAAGTGCATCAACTGTCGGTAGATTCGCAATGTCTGTTTGACTGATGCCATCGGCACCAGACGCACCGTTATTGTACGTACCAACACCGATGTTAATAACGTCATTTCCATCACCCGCATTGATCGTCAATTGGCGATGGGTCGTTTGAACAGCACTGCCCTGCTTCGTATCGGCATTGGAATCATCCTGATCCGTCACATAGGATTCAAACAGTCCGACGATGTGAACTGTTTCTGCTTCTGATCCCAAGTTCAGTACCATGTTATCAAAGTCAAAGTAGCGCAATGAACCGCTGTTGGCTGCTTG
>JABSQK010000390.1 GCA_013215875.1 Lentisphaeria bacterium | reverse complement strand
TCAATACCCAATCTCAAAAGTGATACGGAACCTTCCAAACCATTAAGTATATTCTTTACATAGTGTGATAATCCAGCAGCTGTGGACCCTATTGCAGCCATACGTTCGGATTCGATATTACTTGTTATTAATTTTTTGTTTTCCAGTATGATCGCAGCAAAATGTGAGATAACATTAAGAAGTTGTAACTCGTCTTCCTCATAGTGCATATTGGGGTTCGTGGAGATGACATATACCAGTCCATACATTTCCTTGTCGCGGTGACCTACCATGGGCACACACATTACACTACGGACCTTCATATCACTAATTGATTGACCGGTAAAGCGTTCATCATCCATCGGGTCGATGGACAGAATTGCTTCATTGTTTTGCTTCACATAATTTATGATTGAAAATGATAAGAATTTATCTGAGGCAATTTTCACCGGGCCATATTGGTTGCGTTCACAGGCAGGAACCATGATGCCCATATTTTTATCCCAGCGCAGCAGATAGGCATTGTCCGCATGGATAGAATTACATATTAAATGAAGGATTTTTTCGTATAGTTCATTGTCCGTGAGTTCTTCAGTTAGAAGATCCTGAAATCTATAAATTGCAGCGAGCTGGCGTTCTTCTTTGCTTAATTGCGGCTCGTCAACCAAGGTGAGGTTTTCACCTGTTACGGGTTGTACACGGTAGCTGATTAATCGTTCATCAAGTACCTGGCTGCTTTCAGGGTCGATAAGTTCCCACAGAGTCTGGCCAATTCTCACACTTGTCCGGGACTTCAGGGATACAGGTTTTTTAATGCGCTCACCCTTGAGCCATGTGCCATTTGTACTGTTCATATCTTCCAGCATCCAGCCATCATCTGTCTTAAAGATTTTGGCATGCTGACGTGACAGCATATTGTCTAGAACTTTAATTGTTGCAGAACTGGAGCGTCCCAGTGTTACAGATTCAAGATCGACAACATATTCCTTACCAGAATCCGGACCCCCTATGATACGAATTATTGTTGCTTCATCATCTGACATATTTTAACCTCAATTTCAACCTAGCCGATTTATCACTAAATTCAAGATTCAGCTACAATCATGGCAGTGGCATAGTTTTGTTCATGGCTGATGGATAAATGCCATGATTTGATACCGTAGGACTGTGCAGATTCTGAGGTTATTCCGCTTAATTCGACATAGGGTTTACCGCGCTCATCATTACCAATATTTATATCGAGCCAGGAGCATTCCTTACTAAAACCTGTGCCTAGGGCCTTTGCCAGGGCTTCTTTTGCAGCCCAGCGACCGGCATAAAATGCCATGGCGCTCATCTTACGCGTAGTAGCAATTTCCAGCTCAGCGGGGGTAAATGTGCGTGCCAGGAAGGTTTCAGGGTGCCTGTCCATGGCTTCTTGCAGCCGCTTAATTTCAATAATATCTGTTCCAATACCTAAGATCATAGTTGACAACTCGCTATTTGACTAAAATATTAGTATGTAATGATTCAATAATCAAATATTTATAGTAATTTACACAGAAACTGTTAAGTAACATATAAAAGGAGAGACTTATGTCCAGCGCAGAAACAATCGTTGACGATACAGAAGAAGCCATGCTTTCAGCAATAGATGCATATGAGCGTGAACTTGGCGCCTACAGAACAGGAAAGGCATCCCCTGCCCTGGTTGAAGGCATTATGATAGACTATTATGGCACGCAAACCCGCCTGAAGGATATTGCCGGAATCAATACCCCTGAACCACGGTTACTGGTTATTCAGCCATGGGACCAGACTGCTGTTCCCGCAATCGAAAAAGCGCTGATTGCCAGTGACATTGGCATAAGTCCGGTGAGTGACGGCAAAATAATCCGCCTGCCAATACCCGATCTTTCTGAAGAACGCCGCAAGGATCTCTGTAAACAATGCCACAAACGTGCTGAAGAAGCGAAAGTAAATATTCGTAATCATCGGCGCCATGCCAATGAAGAAGTTAAGAAGTTTGAAAAGGATTCAAGCCTCAACGAAGATCTGATGCATGATCTGCTCAAAAATATTCAGGATAAAACCGATGATTATATCAAACAGGTAGACGATCTGGCAGCGAAAAAAGAAAAAGAAATCATGGCAATCTAACTACGCCATAAATCGACAGACTTTGAAACGGGTTTTGCATTATTTGAGCAAGCCCGTTTTTTTATATATTAATGAAAAAGATTCACTACAATACCATTGTAAATGCAGCCGGAGAAGGTTTCTGGGGCCTTGTATTCGGCTTTATTTTACCGGCCACAGTTCTCACTATTCTTCTTGAAAAGCATGGTGCCAGCACCATGCAAATCGCCTACCTTTCTGCTGTATCACTTGCTGCTATTCCATTGGCATCCATTTTCAGTCCCTTTCTTTT
This sequence comes from Lentisphaeria bacterium, assembly GCA_013215875.1. Classification (GTDB taxonomy): domain Bacteria; phylum Verrucomicrobiota; class Lentisphaeria; order JABSQK01; family JABSQK01; genus JABSQK01. The sequence goes on along the minus strand of JABSQK010000390.1, from coordinate 5,679 downwards.
TTCGAGTACCGTAAACCGTAAAAAGAAATTGCTTTTATGGCATTATTTTACGGTTATCCCATGCCTGGCAATAATGGCTGTATTGATATTTAATTCGGATAAAGTATTTTTCTTTGTCCCCTTAATGCTTCTGATATTTACTTTCGACAACTTTTTTGTAGGAATGATCGTTCCGCAATGGCAGGATTGGATGGCACATATATTTCCGGTGGAGAAACGAGGTTTCTGCCTCTCAATTGGTTTTTGTTGTTTTCAACTGATGTGGCTTATTGCATCTTTCCTTACAGCACACTTAATAGACCTTTTTGAATCCAAGCAGCAATTTGGCTGGCTTTACTTACTGGCAACAATTAGCGGCATGATATCCATCTCTTTCTTCTTCAAGCTGGATGATTCAGATATGGAAGAATCACCCAAAGTGCCATTTAATGAAATTATTGAAGACATGAAGAGCAGTTTTGCGAATAAAAACTTTTTAGTTTTTGTAGCAGGCAAAGTGTGTTTAATTGCAGGTTTATGCATGCTGCCTTTTATTACACTTTATTACAAATCCCCTGAAGGCGGTAATTTAAATGATCAAACAATTATTCGGGTAAGTTGCTGCATGACTTTGTGCGGGGCTGCATTTGGTATACTTATGGGCAGGCTGGGAGACAGAAAAGGGCATCGCATTGGCTTCATCATCTGTTCCATATTATTAGCAGCCACACTCAGCATCCCTATTTTCAGTTCTGGGATTCTAAGTTCTATTGCCTGTTTTTCTGCCTTTGGTCTGACTATAGGAAGCTTCTATGTTTCAAATTATAATTTAATACTTGAGACATGTCCACATAAAAACCGTATAGCTCATATAACGCTCAACAATTTACTGTTTGGTGTATGTGCTGTAATTATCCCCCTAAGCATGGGAAAAATACGCGATATACATGGGTTCAAAACTGCCATGATTGCTTCAGCGCTTGTCACATTAATTGCTACATTTATAAGTGTTGTGGGAATGAAAGAACCCAGGAAATTATCAACTGACTTGTGACAACAAAAAGTATTATTTCCATTTTTTCACTAGATCTGCAGATGTTTTCACCATCTCTAAATCCATCGCCGTAATAAAGTCATTGTAATTCGGACACGTTATTTTTAATTGCTGCTTTATTTCCTCTGGATTATCAAGAGACAGCATCAAACGCAGCATTTCTTCCTGAAGAATTTTGAAAGAATCATCTGTCATGTTACACTCGCGCGAATTTTCATGAAATCGCTGCGAAATTCAATTGCGTCATTTTCATTTTTGAAACTGTTTCCCAGACGTTCAAATATAACACATTTTACATTTGGTAATTGTGGAAGAGCGGCCTGCAACAAATCAAAAACTGCATCGGGAACAGCATCATCGTGAGTATCACGCCGTATTCGCTTTCCCATTGCTTCTTCCCAGGATCCGCCTGAGATATGTATCTCATGAACACGCGAAGAGTCAATACGCTCTAAAACATCCGCTAGAGAAATACCAAAGTTTTCAATCTGGCAATAGATGTTGTGTAGATCCAGCAAAATAAATCCGTTTGCAGCCAGATCATTAATAAATGAATAATGTTTTAAGGCATCTTCCTTATTGAAAGCCAATGCCAGGTTTTCCAGTCCGACTGCAGTACCAGTATGCTTGCCGAGTAATTCCAGGCGCTGTTCAGCCAATTGAAAAACGTCTGGTATTAAAGGTACTGGGAGCGGCGCACCTTTACCCAGTGCAGTACGAGCCATAAAGCCAAAATGCTCACTGCTATGCACATAATTTCGAGAGTCGAATTCATTGTTTAATTTGTCGAGGTAATCCATCTGTTCAGTGGATAATTCAGCAGATAAAAAGGAGAAATGCACCCCATGCCCAAATAGTCGGCCTTGAGAGCTGTACTCTATAAGCAGTTCATCAAGCCAGGGACAGCTACTGAAGTTATTCCATAATGAGTCAAACGACCATTCCACACAGTCAACACAGTCATTCTCAAATAGTTCAAGAGATGCCTGCAGGAATTCAGGTTCGTGCATTAAGGAGAGTCCGATAAGCGGTTTCAATGAAGGTGCCCCATTATAAAAATTTAATACTAATTGTTTTGATTAGCCCATTCCACATGCTGGACATGGATCTTTCCGGGGAATGATGACTATTTTTTTCTTCGCTTTGTTAATAATAGCAAGGATACTTTTTACAGTCTGACTAATTTCCGGATCTTTATTTTTGGATGCCTTCTTAAGGTATGGCAGTGATGATTTGCCTGATTTTATAAGCATTTGCGAGGCGCTTTTTCGGATTTTTCGGTCTTTGTGACCCAGGTTTATTACTGCTTGAGTTAATTTCTTTTTCAACTGTTCAGCTGTTAATGTATCTTTTTTTGCTATACAGGTTTTTTCCTGGCAATCCGTTTTGCAGATGTGAGCTGCCTCTGCAGTTCCAATTGTTGCCGCGGCCATGGCGACTAATAGTCGATGTGTTAGTTTCATAGGGCACTCCATCTTTTGTTATATACTACTTTAAATATATCCATACACAATATAACGGTTAAGAAAGCAAATTATTAGTATCGATATCAACCCCTTCCACATTTCATACATTGATCTTTTCGAGGAACAATTAGAACTGGTTTCGCAATGGCTTTATTAATAATTGCGATGATTCTTTTTGCTTCCTGGTTAACTTCAGGATCTTTACTTTTGCTGGCTTTTTCAAGGTAGGATAATGATGATTTGCCATACTTGATAAGCATAAGTGAAGCAGCTTTTCGAGTTTTCCTGGCTTTGTTACCTAGATCCAGAATTGCCTGGGTTAATTTCTTTTTTACTTGCTCAGCAGTTTCATTGCTTACTTTACAGGATTTTTCCGGACAGTTTGTTATACAGACATGTGCTGCCTCAGCAGTTCCAATTGTTGCCGCGGCCATGGCGACTAAAAGGCGATGTGTTAGTTTCATAGTTCGCTCCATTTCATAATATGACGTCCAGTTAATATGGATATTAGACAAATGGCTCGCTTATTTTGAGCGTATTCAAACTGGCATAGTTATTGCGCGTGAAAAAATAGGTAGAGAAAGTTCAAATGGAATGGCACGATTTGCTCGTTTAATTTACAAATCTGCTGCTCTAATGTGACAATTTTTCAAATAGGTATCCAGACAAAGGTAATTTTATGAGAACAAGACAGCTCATGTATATGAGTCGGAAAACTGGAACAAACTCCAGCTTTACAACTATTGGCTGGGTCGAAGCATCCGAAATTAGTAATGTGCTTTATTACAAAGATAAGGTCTTTAAACCATTAATAGGAAACGACTGTAATTATTTTGATGGTGCCAGTGGTAACCACTACACATTGCGCCCATGCAACAAAAATGATAAAACGTGCACACAAACCGATCATATAGATGATGATGCGCGCTTAGAGTTTGAACGGAGAAATAAAGTTCAAACGACACTTAGTAAGCGACTCTCTCGTATTTCCTAAAGCGTTTAGCCTAGGAAAATTCCCATAAATGCACTGAGCATTTTCACCAGACTGGACTGTGTCTTGAATGCCGGTTTGGATGATTGTTCCATGGATCGATTCTTTTTAACCTTACTTTGGTCATCTTCTTCTTCATCCGTATCTTCTTCATTTCCATCTTCATCCTCGGCATTTTCGCCTTCATCGCCAAGGAAGGTCTTTTTAAGAATAGTGTTTATAGTCTCTTCATTCGGCCAGAAAATTCCTTCATCAGATGAAGCAACTTCGTCGTCTGGACTGATGCTGAAGAATTTTGCAAAAATATCATCTTCATTACTATCAGCAGTCGGATACTCATAATCATTGTCAAAATTGAAAAATGCTTGGAGAGTCTGTTTATAGTGAGTTTCTTCTTGAACAAAAAATCCATCGGTACTTCCATCTTCTGTTCTATCGATTAATGAAACACTTTCAACAGGCTCAATAATTCCAGGAATTTCAAGCTCATCAACATCGTCATCAATTTCAGGATATATGACCTCAGTAATAGTCTGAGTATTATTAAATGCGTTCGCATTTATAATCTGCTGTGCCTCAAAAGCCCCAATATCGATATCGCCTCCAACGACACGATCGAAACCGCTACCACGTTGGTCAAAGCCATTTGCAATTGCTGGATTTACTGATGCAGCATCTCCCGAGTCAATACCCGCGCTGCCAAACAGCAGTGCGTGAGTTTTAGTAGGACCACCATTATTTGCAAGTGCACCAAGCTGTGGCAGTGTTGCAAGCATATCCGTCACATCACTACCAACTACGATAGGATCGCTAAAGATATTATAACTACTGTTTGTTAAATTTCCGAAAATATTTCTGTTGAGGCTGGCTGCAAAGTTCGTATTCAGAGAAACAATACTATAGGTAATATTTAAAATATTATCAGCAGGAAACAATACTGGATCCTGATAAAAGTGTATGGCACTTCCCAGATTTGCTTTATTAAAGACAATCGTACTGTGGGCAATGTTCATAAGACTGTAAGATGATTCTATCGCAGCTCCACGATCTGCTTTATTGCCTGAAATAGTTGACTGAACTAATAGCAAATCACTTTCTGCAAGTACCAATGCGCCACCATATTCAAAGGCCACATTGTTATTCAGGGTGGAGTTGCTAATGGTAATGGAACTGTTATTAACAAGAATTGCTCCACCTGAAATGGACGCTGTATTATCTTCAAAGCTCGACTGGTTAATAGTAAGCACACTATTAAATGATGTAAGTGCGGCACCAAAAGGCGCAGTATTATTTTTGAATGTTGAACCGGTCATATTTAAAACACCCTGGTCGAGGAATAGTGCTCCGCCAAAATTCAACGAGGTATTATTCTCAAAGTGAGAATCCAGTATCATTAAGTTTCCTCTGGCAAGTATGGCAGCACCTTGTTGGGCTCTGGCATTAATCAAACGTAAGCCTTCTAAGTTTGTATTGCCACCCGTAAATTCAAATATACCGCTGGCTTGATTTGCATCGATGGTTATATCTGCAATTCCGTCATTATCAATATCGCCATCAATTGTCACATCATGGGATACCTGCATTTTGCCCAATCCCAGGGTAATTGTTCCACCCTTTATTAAATGACTGAAGGTTACCAGTACACCATCCAAAGAATAGGTTTCGATATATGATATTGCATCACGAAGTGAGACATCGCCTTCTGTGAAATCCCAGTCATCTTCGTCAATGAGTGTATCAACGATAATTAAATCATCGAGCCCCGATGCGACTTTGATTGATACGGTTGCTGTACTTGTGCCAGAATTTCCATCATCGATTGCGTAGGTAAATGTATCTGTTACAATGCCAGTTGCCGGGAATGTTCCCGCACTTGCATCATAATCGAATGAGCCGTCAGCATTCACAACAAATGAAGCGCCATAAGATGTTGTGCCTGTATTTATATTGGCTGATAAACTATCTGCATCTGGATCAAGATCGTTTGTTAAAAGATTTCCGGTTATGGACCTGTCAGCATATGTGACATACGAATCATCAATTGCCAGTGGCGGACTGTTCACACCGGTAATGCTAACATAAACTGTTGCTGAATCGGTCGCACCATAGATATCTTCGATCGTATAGGTAAAACTATCAACCGTGGTTTCTGAACGCAAGAGCCATGAAAAGGCACCGTTCGTATCATA
>JABSQK010000039.1 GCA_013215875.1 Lentisphaeria bacterium | reverse complement strand
GCCAAGGAAAAAAAGGAAGCTGCAGAGAAAGCTGTTAAAGATAAGAAGAAAGCTGATAAGTTAGCTGCTAAAAAGAAGAAAGCTGACGCAAAGAAGGCGAAGAAGCTCGCTGACAAGAAAATAGCTGACGAAAAGAAAGCGAAGAAGCTGGCTGAGAAGAAAAAGAAAGATGATGAGAAAGCTGCTGTCAAGAAAAAGAAAGATGATGAGAAAGCTGCTGCTAAGAAAAAATCCGGTGGTGGCGGACTATTTGGAATTTTCGGAAATAAGAAATCGAAAGAAGAGTTAGCGGCAGAAGAAAAGAAAAAAACGGAAGAGAAAGACGTTGCTGATGCTAAGAAGGCTCAAGATAAAATTAAAAAAGCAGCCGACAAAATTGCCAAGAAAAAGAGAGCTGATGCTAAAAAGGCTGAAGAGAAACGAATTAAAGATGAAAAGGCAAAAGCCAGAGCAGCTGAGAAAAAGCTCATTGCTGAAAATAAGCTGAGCAAAGAGGATAAGAAAATCCTTGAGCAGAAAATGGAAATTGAAGATCTGAATGACGCGATAAAGAAAAATGATTTCACCATAAAAGGCCTTCATGGTGAAATTAAAAGACTGAAGTCCCTAGAGAAGAAATTCAAATCATTTGAAGACGAAATAGCATTTCAGAAAAAACAGCTGCGGATCTACCAAGCGCGACTGGAATTAATTGAGATGAATGATTAGTCAATTCTTAAAAAATAAATTTGTTAAAACCCTTAACGAGAATCGTTAAGGGTTTTTTATTGCACGTAGACGATAGTAGATTGGAGAAACATGAATTATAACAGGCATTTAGTTTTGCTGCTCATCAGTAGTATCTTGTACGCAGGACCTGAGCTTCAATTTGAGAAAACGCCGAACGGCGGGCTTCAGCCTCAGGTCATCGTAGATAAAGCTGGCACCATTCATTTGCTTTACTATAAAGGCAAAGCCCGTGAAGGCGATATTTTTTATGTCACCAGAGCAAAAGGAAAATCTGCATTTTCATCCCCGCTAAAAGTAAATAGCATCGCAAACAGTGCCTGTTGTATCGGCTCTATCTATCGGGCTAGAATGGCCATAGGCAAAAATGGGATTGTGCATGTCATATGGAATGGCTCATTTGGCTATGTGAAAAAACAATGGGAGAAAAAAGGCAAAAAGCGCAGCCCCGAAGAGTTTACATTTTTGTTTTATTCGCGCCTCTCTGCCAATAAAAAATCATTTACAAAACAGGTCAATCTCAATCATGAAAGCCATGGCCTCGATGGCAATGGTTCAATTATCGTAGATAATAAGGGTATGGTCTCTGTCTTTTGGCATGCAGATATAAAAGGCAAATCAGGCCGTAGGGTCTTCCAGGTACGGTCAACCAACGGTGGAAAAAGCTTTTCAAAAGAAATAGCACTGGATGTGGAACAACTCGGTGTATGTGAATGTTGTACACTCGAAGCATTCACATCAGCGAAAGCAATTTCATATATTATGTATAGAACCGCAAATAAAAAAAATCGCGATGCAATCATTTATTCATTTGATGGCAGCAGGAAACCTGTTAAATATACCAGGCTCAATCGCCATGCCTGGGCGATTACCCACTGTCCCGCATCAAGCTTTTCCTTTGCTGAGGATAGCAAGGCAGTGCATGCAGCATGGGAAACCGAAGACAGTGTTTACACAAAAAACCTCATGAGTAAAAGCAAGGCTGTAAAAGTATCGATAAAAAGCAAGAGAGCCAAGTACCCGTCATTGGCTATCAATAAAAAAGGCGAGCGTCTTCTCTCCTGGTCCGCAGAACCCAACTGGGGAGTCGGTGGTTTTATCCAGTACCGTATTACAGATAAAAATAATAAAGTGCTGGCACAAAGTTATAACAAGGGCCACTCACCAGTAGGCTACAGCTTTTCTGCTGCCTGCGCCCTACCCTCCGGAAAATTCATCATTTTTTATTAAGAAGATTCAGCTGCTTTTTCTCTTTTTTCTGTCCTGTATTGAAATTATTACTAAATACTTTCGTATGTGTATTAAATCTCATACAGGAGTTCTGAATGAAAAAGTTAATTATTATCTATATACTGCTCTTGGTCCTTGTACTCACTATCACACACAGTGTTGTCACTGTAGCAGATCCCATAGTTGCCACAGAAGTTGGAATCAATCAAGCTGACGATACAACTGTTAGCCATGTGCTCGCACGCCACTACAAATCTGCAAATATCGTTATATACACCCTCGGCTACGGCCTTTCAGTGCTTATCATGCTGTCCTGTGTATTGCAGTGTATGAGTTACCAATGCAAAAACAAACAAATCGAAGGAGTCTCACAATGAAATTATGTAAACGAAATTTACTGGTGCTTTTTGTTATGGCACTTATGATGGCCTCGTGTAGAAAGTATGAGGTGCCGGAATATATGGAAATTAAAACTTCTGAGACAGCCTTTGTTGTGCCTCTGGAAGATTCATCGAGCAAAGGTAAAAAGCTCGATGCAGCGGCCTACGACAAAATGAAGGTAGGCGCCAAGCGCATAAAGATTACCAAACGCTGGGACAAAACTGGCCGTATGTGGTTCTCAGGGCATTGGATAGCGATGATTAAAGTAATCAAGGTAGACCGTACTGCAGTCACCCGCGAATGGCGTGCTGGCACAGCAAACAATACAAAAGCAATATGGGTTGAATCATCAGACTCAATTAACTTCTCAATGGGCTTTAATTGCACAGCACATATAGAAGAGTCAGATGCTGCACTGTTTCTCTACCACTACAAGGGCGATACCATCACCTCAATTATGGACGATGAAATTCGTGCCGAAATTCAAACCATTGTTGCAGATGAAGCAGCAAAACACGACCTCGATCTACTGCGCGCCAAAAAAGGTGAAATATCCCTCGCTGTTCGTACTCATGTGAAAGAGTATTTTTCCAAAAAAGGAATCACCATCACAAATATTGGCCAAGTTGGCGGTTTCATATATGAGGATAAAAAGATCCAGGTATCGATCAATGAAGTCTTCATTGCGCAACAACAGAAAGCAGTTGAAAAAGGATTGTTATCCGCTATGCAAGACCGCGAGGAACGCCTCAAACGTGAGGGTACTGCAGAAGGTAATAAAATAAAAGAAGTCGCCAGTGCAAATGCAGAAGCGACAAAGAGCCTGAAAGCTGCAGAAGCAGAAGGTGAGCTGTCTCTCGCCAAAGCCGAAGCTGAAGGTATCCTGCTCATCTTAAAATCACTAAAAGAAGCGAGCACCGTTCCCGCATTCATCGAAGTTAAAAAGCTCGAAGTGGAATCAAAGCGTATCGCACAATGGGATGGTAGATACCCGCAGTTTATGATGAGTGGCGGCAACAGCCCACAATTACTGATGCCTATGCCCAGAGTACAAAAGTCGGCTAAATAAGACACACCCCTGGTTCATATTAAAAATGACCAGGGGTATTTTATTTTAAACAGATCCCACAGCTATCGTTACCGCACAAAATAGGCAATTACACCAGCGACTAGAACAAGAACTCCAATAACTATAAATGCCGCTTTTTTTACAGAAGCTAATTCACTATTTGTTGTAATCTCTTGATCGTTTATATAACTGGCAATTTTGGTATCCTCAGAAACTTCATGCACATGGCAGACAAAGAAATCTTTTTCTTTCGCTTGTTTCGCAGCGAGTCTCTCGCTACTAGCCTGAACAATCATATACCCCGATGATTTGTCGCCATTAAGAAAGTCTACGCGCCATTTACTCATAATTGTATCCTGTTAAAAAAAAAGGCAGATAGTTCGCCTAAGTACCTTACATGGAGTGAGTTATATATCATTACTCCCCTACATTTACAATAGCTTGAAATCACTAAAATAGCAAGAGGCGCTCACCGGAACTCCGTATATTGAGGCTATTAATAGTACATTTTTTTTGTAGGTCCCTAAAATAAATGAAGCCTTGGAACTGACTCTTGATTTTTAAGTATTTTTTCATTAGCCTAGATAATTCATAAATCTCTTAGCTAAAGTGTGAAGTGCAATAGTAGCAAGCATTTAGAGTTGTAAGATGAATGCAGGCGTGCCGCGGCACTTCAAAGTCATCGTCAGCTCTAAATGGCTGATACTGCAGCAATTCTCGCTTGCAGTAGTTACTTTTATGAATTATTCAGGTTAGGGTAAACGAAATAAGACAATGAGGAATCAGTATGGAGAAAATACTCAAAGAGCCATTTTTTATTCGTATGGCAAATCTATTTCATCGACTGTTCCTATACTTTTGGAAACGAAAAAAATTAAGCTCTGTTCTGTTCATCGCTGGATTGGCTCTGACTGTTCCAGCTATAAATAATTTTCGTCATTTAAATTCTACGATGTATAAAGTTTATATTAAAAAACAAAGATTAATGTATTTTATAGATACCAGTAAAACACTTCAAACACTGGCAGATGACGAGACAATTGAAATAGAAATAATATCTTCCAACTGTTTTAATAGCAGTACGAATCGCTATAAATTTGATAATAAGTCCGTTACTATTTTCTCTGTTGAGACTGCCTGGTCAAAAACTAAAAATAAAGCTAAGACCAATCATAAAAAACTTGGAACTCTTAGACTCAGTGAAATGGATAAAAAAGATCTGGATAAAATGTTTGCTTACTATCGCAAAATTACCAATAACAATGATTCATCTGCGCGTGCAAGAATAACTGTTTATAATTATAAGAAAGGAATAATTATTAAGCAACGCTCATGCATAGATAATACGTATTCATTGCAAGAAATGGGTGTCTTCAATTTATTTCATCTTCATAAACGCTTAGCACCACCAGTGAAGAAACCGAAAGCATTAACGAATTAGTTTATTTCTATGATTATTCTAATTTTAAAATTAATAAATCTCGACGACTGCCTTACGGTCACGTTTAACAACGATCTCCATTAAGACTGTTCTGTTTTCCTGAAATAGCTTTTTCACTTGTTTGTAATTTAATTTGATACTGCCGATTTCACTGTAGCCAACCGATCGCTCATCGTCCGCTGTGAATTTAGGATAGGCTGTAATCGTGATGGATAAGTTATCGATCGATTTATCAATGTATTTATGCAGACTCGTGCAATCAATGTAGATACTTCGATAAGACCTGTTATCGCCATATACGTGTACTTTGCGTATTGCATCACGCTGGAGTATTTCGGTGAACCAATTGCTATCTTCATCATTCACCTTCAATTCCAGTAAATAATCGGTGAGTTCATTGCCATCCTGGTCGATTACATGTATTACGGTATTTTGATAACCATTAAAATATGGGTTGTGTTTTCTGTGGCGCCCTTTTTTATTTTCCCGCATCACTGCATTCGTATGCATGCGGAGCTTTTTTTTAAGGTCTGTATACGTATCATCCGTAACATTGAGTGCCTCAATTATCCATTGCAGGGTTTGTTCATTATTATACGGCATGTCTCCGTTTACAATCGTACTGTGGTTTTCGCCACTCATCACCCCGAAGGCCGTATCATTTCTGTATCTGGCCGTGAACCTTGGATTATCATCATCGAGATTTACTTTATAATAGGCCATATTCAGGTTGGCAGTAGAAAGTCTCACTGTACCATCGGATCCATCCTCATTGGCGACAGCTGCAAATCCTGTATAGCCATAGTTGCCCACCAGGGTGGTGGCGAGAATTCTGCCTTTACCATAATAGTTCCGTCTCAACCTGTCTTTCTCAGCGAGCTTCCATGAATAGCTGCTTGCTAACTCCAGCCCTTTCAGAAGATGAGTACCCGTCTCAAAACCATCGCCTTTCATTAATCGGCCAATGAATGTGCGCCCCTTGTGGGCAATGGGCGAGCCAAAATTCGCCGGAGCCAACATTAATAAACGATGAATAGGATTATTATCGTAAGTAAATTTTTTCGTGAGCCAGTCACGTAAGACCAGTGCGCCGGTACTGTGGACGATCACATCGACTGAGCGTGGTTCGCGAGGAAGTCCCTGTCTGTCCCATTGCTGATCCAGTGATTCGACAATATCACTAAATAAGACATCGTCGTTTAATGAAAGATAATCCACCAGAGAAATATCACTGACATCGGCCCCGGGTATTTGTTGAGCGACATCCCGTCGCAAATTTTCGAATGATTTATAATCATCACTCCATCCATGTATGATAACAATCTTTGCCATACCAAACTCCATTTTTAATTTTTCCAACCTTATAGCTTCAATATTAAGAATTCAACGATTATAAATTATTAAATTATAAAGCCGGTCTACGTTTTTCACAGATTGCAGCTATACTTCATTCATGGCAAATGAACAAGCAAATAATCCGTTACATGGTATAACCCTAGAAGCAATTGTTACGAAGCTCGAAGACTATTATGGTTGGGAAGAACTGGGCGATAAAATTAGCATCAATTGTTTTCTAATGAACCCCTCTGTAAAATCCAGCTTGAAGTTTCTTAGAAAAACACCCTGGGCCAGAGAGAAAGTTGAGAACCTGTACCTCAGTACATTTGCAAAAGAGAATCCGTGGAATAAATCGCCTGAGTAATTAATCGGTCTTTTTCTTTTCCTTGCCGATGACCTGTATGTTGGTAAAATTCACCCGTGTTTCATAAGCACCGATAGCGACTCGACTCACATCCAACGGCTCAGAATCAACCCAATCCATAATTTGTTTGCCATTGAGAATGGCGATAATATGGCTCCCCTGTTTGCTAAATGTTAAACGACTCTTACGGGGTGCATAGGGTGTATGCCCGCCCTGGTAGCGTAGAGGAAAATCGCCTATCTGTTTAATTTCGTGAACGCTCTTTCCATTACGGTATAAGGTGGTTTTTGTGCGATCTTCCGTGCACAGTTCGAGTCGATAGCCTTTATTTACATCATGTTCGGGCGATAAACTGACTTGAATGTTCTCATAGGCATGGTGTGTATGGCCTTTTGCCCAGCCAAACCATTCGCCATTTTCTTCGATATTTGTAGCGACCAAAAGGGTATCGCCGGTAAATTTTCGTTTATTCCAAAGCAAGCCCGGTTCCTTACTGGCATCGAGTGATACCCAACTCGATGCAAAGGCGCAGGCGATACCGCCATGATCCAGCCAATCCGCTTTGCCTGTATAAAGCCAATCTGATTCACGTTTATCGAATCCGTAAAAATGATGCTCCGGACCATGTCGCTCGATAATAAATTCGATATCGTCCAGTGCGACTGTACCGGAATGTGCGATCATTTTTATGCGGCTACCCAGTGTGGAAGGCATGTCTTTCTTGAAGACTTCTTTTCCGTCCAGAAGCACACGGCAGGAATTCAGACCATTTTCTATGAACACATCATGCCAACTGTCATCGGCAGCAATCGCAAAGTCTGCGACCAAATCTGCAGCCATCGTTATTTTCCGATTCTTTAGCCCGATTATGTTTAGCAAAACAATTAATTTGCTTTTTTCTGCAAGTTTAACTCGCATGGATAATTTGAACGGGCCATTAATTTCCTGATTATGAGTAATAGTAGCAAAGTCCTTAGTGTTCACCAGGCTGCCACCAGACCGTTGCCATTCCCTGTTTTTTACAGTCCAGGCAGCTTTATTTTCTTCACCGAGTACAGGTCGCATGCGGGCCTTACGTCTGGTTTTATCAGTATCCGTCGATTCTTTCATTTCAGCATATTCCTCTGCAGTGAAGTCGAGATAATCAGAACTGTCCAGCAAGTGTGACTTGGTGAAATGATACGGCCCAATACTATAAATATCCGAATGTTTTTGCCGATAGCGTAGAAGAATTTGTGGAATTTGCACGGATTCTTTAAATTTTATATTTACAGGTCTCTGCCCCAAGAACTCATATACCTGCATCTCAGTGCCATCATTCTTCTTAACTGTCGTACTTGATTCTGCGGGCCGATTAAAGCTCAAAGCACGTCCCTTCCCGGCTAGTATTAATTCAGCCAATCCATCCCCGCGCTTCGGAATTTCCAACACCCCTTTACCACTGATAATTTTACGATCATTAATTTTTGTGCGCATTAAGTCGGAGTTTCCACCCCAGTCGATTTGCTGCTTGCCATTGTCTGAGATCCAGTCGATACTTTCTAAAAAGGTATCATCAAACGCACAGCGCCCGGATTGCACAAAGAAGCCCGGACTCTTCTCTTCAAACTCCAGGTCCAGGAATTGCATCACCCGGTGACCATCAATCCTAACTGTGCATACCGATGCCCAGGATTCCACATCGATGCGATACCACTGCTTCAATTCAAAGGATTTTAATTGAATTGAATCGCGGCGTTTTTTGCTCACCAGTGTCAGTGTGCTTTCCTCTGAACCGCATTTAAACTCGAGTCGCGTATTTGTATCTATTATCGCCCCATATGTTCCGGGGTTTTCGGCGAATATATGAAAGCGAAAGGCATTTCCCGGCCATTTATCCCGGTGAATAATAATCGACTCTTCATCATTTTCTTTAGCTGAAGCTGTCAATGCATACTGGTAAGGTATACGATTTGGGTCGAAGCTGAAATTAATTTTCCAATTCCCTGATATTACAATCCACGGGTCCAAGCCATGCCCAGGTGAGCGATCGAAGCTGTCTGCAAAACGGCGAAGACTGAAGCCATCGTCGCTACCGTCACTGAATACAGCAGTGGGTATATAGCTTTCATCCGCAGACACTAATATCTGGTCGATTGCGATACCATCTTCACGTTCTTTAATAACGAGCGTATTGGCACCCGCCTTTAATTCATATTGACCCGCATTGACCCAGTTCCAGCTATTGAAAATATTGCTTTCGCAGGTTCGAAATATAGGTGCATCCGCTAAATTCACCCGCACAGAATTGCTGCAGCTATCGCGCCAGAGGCAATGCAGCCAGAGATCGTATGTACCGGCTTTATCCACATTTACAGAAAGTGTCGCAGAACCCACACCCAAACTTTCTTGATTTCCTTCGCCTTCGAGAAGTACCAGGGAAAATCCCCTTGCAGCGCTGGCGTCCGGGCGTACACGGAAAGGCGCAGTGAAGGATGTATCAGTATCAATGCTCACAACAAATGTTGTCTTCGGCAGCTCAGATAAGTTCTTTACATCTGGTTTTGAATTTAGAGGCAGTTTTTGCGCTGGACCGGTCTTGCCTGGAATACGTTTCGTATCCACAGCCTTTTTACTGCAGGCAGTGAAAGCAATGAGAAAGGAAAGAAAGATGAACTTGT
>JABSQK010000389.1 GCA_013215875.1 Lentisphaeria bacterium | reverse complement strand
GATATTGGCATCGTGACCACGTTTTTCATCCAACCAAAAGATCGCGGGCTGGCCGGTGGCGTTGGCACGATTAACAGCAAGCTTAACCCAATCCTGAATTGGCGCATCCTTGGTTTGGCACATGCGCCAAATATCGCCCTGCTCCACCTGGTGCTCAATTAATACCTGATCACTTGAATCAATGACACGTATAGTGCCTGCCTGCTCAAGTATAAAGGTCTTGTCGTGAGAGCCGTATTCTTCTGCTTTTTGAGCCATCAAACCTACGTTAGAGACATTGCCCATAGTGGTCACATCAAACGCGCCGTGCTCTTTGCAGAACAACATGGTCTGTTGAAAAATTTCCGCATAACAGCGATCAGGAATCATCGCCTTAGTGTCGTGTAACTGACCATCTTTGCCCCACATCTTGCCCGAGGCACGAATGGCGGCTGGCATGGAGGCATCCACAATCACATCGTTGGGTACGTGTAAATTGGTAATGCCCTTATCTGAATCCACCATGGCAATGGCGCAGCGGCTCTGGTAGACAGCCATAATGTCGGCCTCTACTTGTGCCTTTTGCTCTGCTGGCAAACCTTGAATTTTTGCATAGACATCACCCAGTCCATTTTTCTCATCCACACCCAGCTCGGCAAATAACGCTGCATGTTTAGTGAATACGTCTTTATAATAAACCGTCACCGCGTGACCAAACATAACCGGGTCACTGACCTTCATCATGGTGGCCTTTAGGTGTAAAGACAGCATGACATTGTTATCTTTGGCGTCTTGCATTTGCTCTTCAAAGAAATCACGCAGTGCCTGACGACTCATAAGCGACGCATCAATCACTTCTTTTGCTTGTAAAGACAGCGACTCTTTTAATACTGTTGTTTCATTTTTAGCATTGGTGAATTCAATGCGTACGCTGTCGGCCTTGTCCAGCACCACAGATTTTTCGCTGCCGTAAAAATCCCCGTTTTGCATGTGCGCCACGTGAGACTTAGAGGTGCTTTCCCAAGCCCCCATGGAATGGGGATTGTTTTTCGCGTATTGCTTAACCGGTCCAGCCACACGACGATCGCTGTTGCCTTCTCTCAGTACTGGATTAACCGCACTGCCGAGAATTTTTGAATAAGTATCCTGTACCTTCATATCTTGTTCGGTGCTGGCATTCGCTGGATAATCCGGCACCGCATAACCTTGTGACTGCAACTCACCTATGGCGTCACACAACTGAGGAATCGAAGCACTGATGTTAGGTAATTTCACAATATTGGCTTCAGGGGTTTTAGCCAGGGCACCCAATTCCTGCAAGTCGTTGGCTTGTTGCTGATCTGCTTTTAAAAACTCGGGGAAGCTGGCGATGATTCGACCAGACAAAGAAATGTCTCGAGTTTCGATAGAAATATTTGCCGACTTGGTAAACGCTTTAATTATGGGTAGCAAGGAAAAGGTTGCAAGAAGTGGCGCTTCATCGGTGAGCGTATAGATAATTTTTGGTGTTTGCTTGGTCATTTTACATCCTAAAGTTCGACGGCTGTGGGCCTGAAACTTAATTTAAAGACGACTTTTGATCGTCTTTTATCCAATTACATGGGGCCTGTGGGCCACATCAAGCGACTTGTGATCGCTCTGTTAATATATTGATTAACTTCAATGGCGGCGGATTGTATCACGCAATGGTATAATCAAGCTGGCAATTTGTAGTATTTTTACAAATCACGCACTTAAACCCTGTTTGTCAGCTCATTTGGTAGCTTTACTACATAAGTAACATCATCATGCCCACGCTCATTCTC
>JABSQK010000388.1 GCA_013215875.1 Lentisphaeria bacterium | reverse complement strand
CTTGTTTTTTGATGCTCGATTAATTTACACCAGTACTTCTCTTTTTCATGATCCATTTTCTTGTCCTCCATTTTGTAGACGAACAAAATAGGATCAAAAAAATCAGGACGTAAAGACTGTGCTACAATCACCGCTTACTTTAGCAAAGTAAAGTCACCTCGTAATAGATGAATTTTATTGCCAACTGCAACGATCATAACCGAAGGTAGTAAAAGTGTGATAGGCACAATATAACCTAAAGTCACTAAGCTGTCTAAAAAATGAGACTTAAGCTGGGATTTTTTTATATCGGTCATACTGCTTAACCTAAGTTGAATCTTACATAAAACTACTAAATTAATAGTTGCATAAATTATATCTGATTGAGCAGTATTTGTATCTTGTGTAGAGACTGAGGAGCCAGGGTAACGTGAACAGTACCGTATTGATTACTGTCAACAGTTTTATGGCTGCGGTTGACCAAATAGAAGATCAGATCGTTGAAACGAAAGTGCATGTCATTTTGCAATTGCAGCATATGGAATCGCAGGGTTGAGTAGGGTTCTTTCTTGGGCATGACGATCGCTTCAATTTCAATTCTATTTTGACAAACCTTGTTCAGCTTATCGCTCAGTTTGTCGAATGAATCAATGATTGTATTTGAATCATGGGCAATGAGTGCATTATAAAATCGACTCCCAAATGTATCACCTATGTCGTGTAATATTTCGAGAAAATTTGCCATTGCAGTAAGAATTTCCTGTCGCACTTTCTCCTTATTTACAAACATGGGTGATTTTACATCTGAAGAAGATGAGGTTTCAGGAAGGTGTTCCAAGATACGTTCTTCCAGAATCGCAGCATATACTGCATAGTCCCAGCATAAATTCGGATCCTTATCAATGTCCATGACGATATCGTAAAGTTCGTCATTTTCCTGCTCGATATATTCAATCAGTTCCTCTTCAGTAATTCTATATCTTGAGCGCAGTTCAGGAGAAATATTAATAGGCTGGCCAGTCAAAAAGTCTTTCACTATTATTCCATTGTTACAGGACGGACAGCTCACAAGTTTTGCTATATGGTCGGGGGTAACCTCTACCCAGCCATTGCAATTTTTACATGTGATTTCGTATATTTTATCGCTCATTTCTTACTTTTTATCTGTTCGTTTATGCGTTTTAAATATATTTTGATAATGTCTTTTTCGACTTCTGCAAAACATTGATATCTGTCTTCTTGCTCACGAGCTATCATTTTCAAAATAACATCAGCCAGATCATCTTTTATATTCTTCATTTTCTGTTCTTTGTCCGACAACCTTACCGTACGTATATGTTTTCGGGCCATTGTTTCAATTTCCTTGGCATGGAAATAAGGCGCTCCGTTAAGACAATGATACATCACCATACCTGTGCTGTATATTTCACTGTTCGCTTCTTCTATATCACCTATCACTCGTTCAGGTGGCCAGTAAATGGGCGAGCCGGAAACTGAATCACCCTGGTCAAAATGGGATTCTTCTATGGTAATACATATGCCATAATCAAAAAGTACCGCACCATCTTTGGTAACAATAATATTTTCAGGTTTCATATCGCGAAAGAGATAGCCCTGGTTATAGATGTGGGCTTCGCCTTGTAAGAGACGCAGTACGATACAAATAACATCTATTTCCGGAATACGCCCCATACGTTGGATCATTTTATCCAGGCGCTCACCATCTACGAATTCCGATGCCAGATAATATTCACCTTCAAAATAACCGGAGCCCATTCCGCTTACGATACAGGCATTTGCGCCAAGTTTCTCAATGATTTCTGTTTCTAATTTTAAGCCATCAATCAGGATAGGGTCGTTACGGGTTTCGCGGGGTAAAACCTTTACCGCGGAGACTTTATCCGGTTCGCCTTCTATGTATGCTTTATAAACCGCGCCCATGCCGCCACCTCCCAGTGGAGCAAAAAGCCAGAACTCATCAACCTGCATTGGCACAAAGTTGAACCCTTTGTTGCAGGAGGTACACGTGAAGATACTCAGAGGTTCCTGGCCCTCGTACGAGACAGATTTCCCACAATTATGACAGACAACATTGCCCAAAATCATATCGTCAATAGTTAAATCTCTTACTTTCTTAGAAAACATCCTGATTACTTCATTAGTTTTATTTTGTTAATTATAGAGCTGGTTGAATAATTAGTAACAAAGGCTAAAAATTCGATCTTTATCCCCAATTCATCTATGACTTTGCGTTCATCCTGATTAATTGTTTCAATAGTATAATCTCCACCTTTTACATATATATCCGGGCATATCTGTCGCAAAATTTCGACACAGTCATCGGTGTTGAACACTACAACGGCAGAAACAGGAGTCAAGGAAGCGATCAGAAATGTCCGACCTGCCTCATCAATGATCGGACGGCCGCTTCCTTTGACATTTTCCAAAGACTGATCTCCATTAACCGCTACAAGGAAATGATCACCCATGGCAGAAGCATTCGTCATGTAATGAACATGGCCTGGATGAATAAGGTCGAAACAACCATTGGTCATGACCAAAGTTTCGCCCTTATCCCTTATTTTTTGTCGCCATTCTATGACGTCTTCTATTGAATAAATTTTATTTGATTTCATGTTGTCTCTTTAATATTAAAAAAATAATATTAGTTTATACTCAAATCAATTTTCATACAAGCTGGAAATCACATTAATGGCTAAATCAATATTGGCAATCGGGCTGAATCCAGTCCTGCAAAAGACCCTGAGTTTTGATGCATTTATTGAGGGTAAAGTAAACCGGGCAACCGAGGTTCACATGAGTTCAGGAGGCAAGGGAATACATTTTGCCAGAGCGGCCAATCATCTAGGCTCGGATTCATGCAAAGTACTGCACTTTCTCGGTGGTATCAGTGGTGAAAGTGTGAATGGCTTTCTCGAAGATGAATCGATTGATCATGAGGCTGTACCGATATTTGACACTACCCGTGGTTGTACCACTATTCTATCTAGGGAGAGTGGCTTGATGTCGGAACTGGTTGATCCTTCCCCACGGATTGAAGCGAGCGAAAATGAGGCTATGCTGGCCTTAATTGAGGCTAATTTAGCCAATGCTGAGGCTATTGCCATTTGCGGAACAATTCCCGGTACGATTGCAAATGATGTGTTTTCACTACTTATTGAGGCTGCATCTGACGATTGTCTGCTATTTATGGATGCTTATACGAATGTCGCGGCCATTCTTGAAAGTGGCACAGTCAATATATTGAAGATTAATGCAGATGAACTGAGTGAACTCAGTGGAATTGCAGATATGGAAACTGCCGCAGCTCATTGTCTTGAGCGTTTTTCCCTCGATGCCCTGGCCATAACAAATGGCCCTGCAAATGCAGTTCTCTTCACGCCGCAGAAGCAGTTTGAGTATCAACTGCCTGAAATCGGCCCAATTATCAATCCCTTAGGAGCAGGCGATACCTGCTCGGGTGTATTTGTAGCCTCATTTGTTTCGGGTGATTCCATAGAAATTGCCTTTGCCAAAGGATTGGCTGCTGCATCCGCATCCTGCCTCTCACTTAAGGCTGCAGATTTTAGCTTACGAGAAATGACCCGCATCATGGATGGGATAAAAATAACCTAAAGGTTTGCCCTATTTTGGATCCGGCTGTGAACGCTAACGTCCGAGTTCATCCTGGTCACCCGTTAGGGTGGGCGGGATGAAACTGCTTTATACAATTTCTTCTTTCCTGATACCATTCTCGCTTAGGAAATCAATAATTTTATAATTAGATTCCATGTTAAGTGCGAAAAACGAAAAACATGTTTTATTATTTCTTAATTTTAATTGTATGTTATTCGAGAAGATTTTCTCATAATGAGTCAGTTCTATAACATTAAAAAATTCAATCTCTTCCAATTCTATTTCGCGTCTGTGGAGAAGGTTTTTAACCGTTATCTTGTTACGTTCTAAGTACACCTTGTAAAATAGAGTTGGAGAAGATGCTATAAAAGAAAATCCCCATAATATTCCCCCCATTGCCATGCTCCATAGATAGGGATTCTCCGGAGGATTTGAGTTGGCAAAAATAAGAATGACTAGAAGTAACCATATAGGAGTCATGATTAGCGAAATAAATGTATACAATCGCTTAAAATTTGCCTTGATAATAATTCTTTTGTTTTCCATTTTATATCACTATATAACACTGAGATCATGTGCAACTGACCGCGCAGAGCGCGGTTAGTTGTCACATGCATCTATTGGTTAGCCACAGTCTAGAGTTGCTTTCGAGCTAGCCTCGGCGTTCAGATGACTGTCATCGTTAACGCCAAGGAGTTCCCATCCTGTATTGCTGTACCTGAGGTGGTTGAGCGCAGTTCGTATGCCTTTATACTCTTCGCTGCGCTCAGGGAAGGAGTATCCAATGAAGAAGTTGAGAAAACCACCATGTGTGACAATCAGAATTGGGGATCGGCTCTCTGCCTCTGCTATACCGGCCATGCACTCAGATGCTCGTCTCGTTAAAGAGTCTTTGTCTTCATATGGCCCGTCAAAAGGCAAAGGGGGATACTCTGGGTCTTCATGATGATCCGGCCAGTTTCCCTCTCGCAAAAGCGGCGTGGTCTCGATGGGGATCCCGAGTCGTCTGGCCAGGGGCAGGGCCGTGTCGTGCGCTCGTTTGAGGTCTGATGTGTAGATGGCCTTGATATTCTGAAGGTCAGGACGGCTCGCTATCAGCTTGGCCATCTTTGTGCCAGCCTCACTCAGTTTTGAATCACAGTGTCCTTGGCACTGACCCCATTCGTTCCATTCTGATGTGGCATGTATGGTTATGAATATTTCAAGAGTCTTCATAGTTCTTGGCTAACGAATTTATTATACGCCATGACGTAAAACGGGGAATTCGAGCCCTGTTATGCGTCAATTGCGATTTTTTAGTACATTTATGTATCATGCGTTTTTCCTGTTTAGGCTCAAAGCTGTGACGCATATGTCCAAAATTCTGGAGATCTGCGTCATGACCTAGATCTCCAAAAGTATAGATGATTTTTTGCTAAAATGCAATATATGTTTACGTTTTATAGAAGAAAATGAAGCATCAATAATCCAGCCACTCCAGAAACTGAAATTCATAGAACTTGATTGTCTTGTTTATTTTTCCTGCTGCTAAACATCAATCTTTGACATTTCGGGACGCTCTCGCTTGGTCCACATCTCTTGCGCCCACTCTGGTTCCGTTTGCGCCATTCTCTGCTGCTCTTCATACAACTCGATGTTTACCAACTGCTGTTCTTCTTCCGTCCGCGATGGTGGTGGTGTGATATCCTCGCGCGGATACTTGGCGTAATCCGCCTGCGTTGCAAAGTCGAAACGATCCACCCCAAGTTCCTTCAGCACAACCAACTCCGTAAGGCTGTGTTCGTTTGGATTATCACGCGCGAACTGCATTGGTTGTGAAAGTTTGATACTTGGAAACTGTGCGAAGCGAGCTCTGCCGCTGGGGTTACCCGAAACCCGGTGAACCATGTACGGGTGCATAATAACCATATCGCCCGCTTCTCCTGTGAGTTCCTCAAAATGACTGCACTCTTTAATCATATGCGGCTGGATATATGCCTGAACCGTATCCGGGTGAATGCCTTCCGGGTGCTTTGCAAGCATACGTGCGATAACACCAACGGAGTCGACACAGATTTGGGTGCCGCCGGATTCCGGGAGAATGTCAGAGAAAATATAAGCTATCAGAAGTCCTTGCTGTGGTGAATCGAGAAAGTGTTGGTATTGCCAGCCGTCCTTATGCCAGCCAGGTGCACGTGTTGAGCGCCAACCGTCCTCACCCAGGCCACTGTCATCGCTGCACAAGTTTATTGCGAGAGAGTCTGGCAATCTAATTTCTTCCGGGTCTACTACTCGATCCCGGCCACCCACGAAATCAAGCTGAGCACCGAATGCCCGCGGAGCAACTTCCTGCAGTAGCGGGCTATTCGGCGGTAAACCATAACGTTCCCGAATCTCCAGCCTCTGTGCTTGCGCTTCCTTGTCACCACGCATGGCCATAATAGAAACATTGGGCGGGCAACCAGTCCGAATGTAAGGACTCTTTTTCCATGTCTCCACATCATTCTGCATGATACCCTTATCTTCAAGTTCGCGCCAGCAACAAGCTACGGTTTCCGCCGCGATCTCTTTTGGGAATGCACCCTTCACCACAACCCAACCTTGATCAAGGAACTGCCGCGCTTCCGCCGGCGACAGCGTCGAACAATTAGCAATCGCCTGTTCCATCATCGCCTCGAAGTCCGCGTTCATCTTTGAACTTTCATTTAATTCAGTACTCATAATTTTCAATCCTAACTTAAGCCCCTTGAAGTTAATGACTAAGATAACGGTTGAAGAATGGTTTGTCAATTAACAGACTTTTGATATCAGCGAACAGGAGCGATGTCAAGTATAGCATCCGTCTTGTTGTCTTTCATGGCAACCTTGTCAGTAGTCCAACGGCTCACGCCCACCAGCAGGACTAACAAAGTCTGGGACGTCCAGCCATGCGCCGCCTTGCTTCAGTGATTCCCACGCTACAACACCCGGCGCACAGTACGTGGCTGCGGCCCAGACGTTGTTGTGAGGCTGGCGATCTTGGGGCACGGCACGCACGAATTCGTCGGCCAAGAAGCGATGGCTTCCGTCGTGCCCCATACCATTATCTGCGAAAGCAACCGGGAGTCTGGCAGCTAGTGCAGTCTGCGGGTGATAAGCCGGGTCTTCCCATTGAGCCGTTAGGTCGATGTCCTCCCCGTTCTCACCATAGAGCCCGTTGGTCCACACTGCCCGCCCTGAGTGTTGACGAATGGAACCATGGGTACCCATAATGCTACCGAGCTCTCCCTTACACCCCACATTACGCATCTCATTGATGCGGCAGACGCCTCCACCGGACATCTGGCCCAGCATTGTCATATTGCTAAATTCGTTCTCTTTCCAGTCGTCTCGTCGCTGTGTTGTGGCAACATCCGGGTGCAATCCCGGTGTGCCTACACAAGTCACACGCTGAAATCGTTTACCAGTAACACTGATGGGCATTGTTGTCGAGTGCGTCGGGTACAGCATAGGTGGCATATTTCCGTAATAATCGCGCATCCAGAAGTCATACGCATGGGGTCTATAATAGTATTCTCCCTCGCCGTATACGAAGTCGCCAAACCGGCCCTCGCGCCAGGCCTGACGGGCATACATTGCACCTGGGTAGTAGAAACTGGTCTCTGCAATCATGTAGATCCTTCCCGTGCTCTCGACTGCATCAACCAGGTTTTGCAGTTCGTCAAG
>JABSQK010000387.1 GCA_013215875.1 Lentisphaeria bacterium | reverse complement strand
GTCAATAAAAGCGAGTGGTGATATGCTCTGGGATTACGATATAGAGTGTGGAAGTTTATGGCTTAGCGACAGTTATCTTGATAACATTGGCGATGCAAGCATAGACGAATACCACTGGAATAGTTCCCGTATTCACGCAGATGATTATACCCGCATTGTCAATGGCCTCGAAGATGCCCTGGAAGATGAAAATTGTACGAACTGGTCCGGCGAATATAAATATAAAAAAATGAATGATGAGGACTACTATTGTTTACTGGATCGCATCTACATCAACCGGTCGATGGACGGAAAAGCAATACGACTAGTAGGATCTATTATCGATATGACTGAGCGCAATAATTTACAAAAGCAGATTTTTCATTCTCAAAAATTGCAGTCTCTGGGTACGATGGCCAGTACGATCGCCCATGAATTAAAAAACCTGATGACCGTTATTCGCGGGAATGCTGATTTGCTGATAATGCGAGAAGATAAATTTCCCGGCGTATCTGAATTTTGTGAACCGATCGTTGAATATTGCGACCGTTCGATGGTCTTGATGGATCGGATCAATTCGTTTAGCCGAATGACGAATATGGATAAAAAGCAGATCACACTACGCGAGCTTATAGAACAAAGTATGGAAACTATTGAACAATTATTACCAAATTCGATTGATCTGGACAGTTTTATAGAAGATGGTGAGCTTAAGCTATACTGCGATAAAAATCAGATTGAACAAGTATTGGTCAATTTGGCGAATAATGCGGTGCAAGCGATGAATCGTGAAGGCTACCTCTATATTCATTGCTCATCATTTAAGGTAAGCAAAAACCGTATAGTGACCATCCGTGTGCGGGATACGGGACCTGGAATCGCAAAAGATGTGAGCGAGCATATTTTTGATCCATTCTTTTCCACGAAAACCTCTCACGGTACGGGATTGGGCCTGGCAGTAGCCCATACCATTGTAAATAATCATAATGGATATATCACCCTGGAAAGTGAATTAGGGCAGGGCGCTGAGTTCACAATTCACCTGCCCACTGTCTCAACTAAGAAAGAGTTCGCAAAAGCCACCAATTGAATTCACGGCTGATTCACCGTAATTCGTCTGTTATGAGTTCAAATCCAAGGAAAATATTCATAAAAAAATGCGTTTACGCACTTGCCAATCGGACGGAATAAATTACCTTTACGCCTTTCTCCGCCGTTAGGTGGATGTGAGATGATAGCTCAGTTGGTAGAGCAACGCCCTTTTAAGGCGTGGGTCCTGGGTTCAAGTCCCAGTCGTCTCACCATATTTTTAACCAGTGAGGTATAAAAATGGCTAGTTGTTATGTTTGCGGTAAAGGCCGCATAGTAGGTGGAAATATTGTCCATCGTGGTATTAGTAAGAAAAAAGGCGGTATTGGTTTACAATTAGTAAAAAATACAAAACGTGTTTTTAAAGCTAATCTTCAATCAATGAAAATCCGTGACAGCGGACAGGTAAAGCGAGTGAAAGTTTGTGCATCCTGTATTCGTTCAAACAAAATCGTTAAAGCCTAACGATTTATAGAACTTTTTCGAAGCCGCTTGTTCTGCAAGCGGCTTTTTTTTGCCCTGACCACGCTATGACTTATCTGATAATTTGCGCACTTTATAATGAAGCGGAATAGCCGGGCACTTCGATTCGAGATTACTGACTGTCCAGGTATTTGGAAATCCACTGCACTGTTTTGGTCGCACTGGGTATATCTTACACATATTCTCTGCATCATTAAAAAAGATACAATGATGATTTTCTTTTTCGATAAGTGTTAGACCTTTGCGGTCATGGGTCAAATCCGTGTATTTATCAAGGAAGTCTTGTTCAGGCATGTCTAAATATTCAGCGATTGCATCTACGTCTTGGTTATTTATATGGACATAGCCAGGCCACCGGCAACAATCCCCGCAACCTGTACACAAGTAGACTTTCTTTTCTTCGGACACAGCTATTAAAAGCCTGATATATCGCTGTCGACAGCAGCATCGCTGCTGTCAGCTTTACCCCCGCCAGCAGTGGTCTGGAACAGAATGATACGGTGATTATTTCGATCCTGAACGTAGAAGTATTCAGAATTACTGAGAATTCTACCCGGCTCGTTAAATGCTTTTTCCGAGCCTGACTCATCGGTATTGCCAAATTGCTTTACAAATACAACGGGGGCGGCTTTCTTTCTAGACTTCTTTTTCTTGCTTTTTTTCTTCGGCCCTTTGCCTTTTACGTACTCACTAAAAAGTAATATGCGATGTTTTTTTGTATCGCTGACAAGAATCTTATTGCCAACTGAGGAAAAGTAAACTTCGCTACCAAACGTATCACCATCCCACTCGGAAATAGCCCATTTCTCTCTGAGGCCTGACTTTGTTATCTCAAGTTTCTTTATTTTTCCACCATCTTCAATGAGCATATGTTTGTCATCATGCAGGGTCATAGCACCGGGTTTCTTTACGGTATTTTTGGAGCGAATCCACGGTGCTTTTTTAATGCTTATAAAACGTTTTCCAGGCTCTGGCATAGTGCCGATGAGCACTTCGTTGTTGCCATCATCTGTGAGATAAATGGAGTCTTTGTATATAATGAAGGATTTTAAACGTTTGATTTTGTACGAAAGTAATTTTGTTTCCTGGGTTTTACCGTCTTTATAAAACAGGATGTTAAACGATTCTCTGCCTTTTACTATGCTGACCAAACTACCCTTGTGCTTTAGAAATGGACTCAGGATCTCAGCTTCATATTTCAAATATTTATAGGCCGCTGATGTACCGGATTTATAAAACTCCAGTCGCATATGTTCCTTGTTGTAAATGATGTATTCCTTATCATCCAAATAAACCAAAGACCCTTCCATAGCAGCAAATTTTTTCTGCCAGGAAAGTATCCCTTTCTCGATTGTTCCAAACCTGATTACACCATTTGCAAATGATGCGATTACTTTAGTTTTATCGACCCACAGTAGATCATATATAACTTGCGGTGTCGTTGTTTTTACGGCTGTACCTTTTTTCTTTAAGGAAAAAGGCACCGCACTCAGATCAGTGTCTTGTTGATGCAATATACTTTTATAAGTAATCAGTAAGCGGCCGTCTAATGGGGCGCCATCCGTTTTCACAGACTTGCCACTGGATTTATATGACAAGGTTTTTTTCCCACTTTTGATGAACAGATATTTTTTGAAATTTGTGCCTATGCTGTCAATTTCTACACCGACAGTAAAAAAGTCTTCGAGTTCGAGCGTTTCCGGGTCGAACCTGTAAACAGTTTTGTGATTGAAGAGCACGAATTGATCCTTGATTATCCCGGAGCACAAGCCCGATTTCATCTCAGGATTGTCGAAGGGGATTTTAATTTCTTGCATCTTCGATGCTTCTTCAGCAGCGATATCGACTATGAAGAATTTATTATTGCCTTGGAAACAAACCAGTACCTTGCCCTTTAGAGTGGCAATTTTTATGGTATCAGATTCAGATTCTTTTACCTTTGGGATTTTAAAGCTCTTTATGATGCGACCATCTTTATCGATGCAGGAGAGTCTTCGATAACTGAGCAAGACCCACAGGTTCTTTTCCGCATCGATACATAGTCCACTTGGCACACCCGATTCGCTCAGTGGAATAAGACTGGCTCCTGAAACGCCTGAATTACCCACTACGCCGACGGGTTGCAGTTCACCTGCAATTGCAGTAAAGAGCCCAGCCAATAATAAGACCAACGATCTCATATCACCATCCTATGGCTATTTATTAACAGTGTTCGTTAAACGACTCAATAAGCTGCATGGCAACTTCCTGAGCACTGTGACCTTCAATGTCATGCCTGTTCAGCATCGCGACAAGTTGGCCATCTTTAAGCAAACCCATTGCAGGTGATGATGGTGGAATGCCGACAAAGTATGAGCGTGCCTTATTCGTCGCATCACTGTCATTGCCAGCGAAACAGGTGTAGGCATTCGTCGGTTTCTTTTCTGCATTCTGCAGGGCAAGTGCGAGACCCGGACGGGCCATAGCAGCAGCACAACCACAGACAGAGTTAATAAATACCAAGGCAGTGCCTTCTTTCGCAAGTGCTTCAACTACAGCTTCTTCTGTACGTAATTCCTGGCAACCAGCAGCCACGGCTTCTTCTCTCATAGGTGCAACTAAATTTTCATCATACATAGCGTATCTCCTTTTAAGTAACTATTATGTAAATTAGCTATTGTTAACTCGAACATTTTCCTATATAAACGCTATACTATATATGACTCTAGGCGATTGTAAACATATTGGAGAGAGAGTGTTTGAGAAGAAACAGAGAATAATTGCTGCTGCGATACTTGCAGGCCTGTCAATTATTATATATTTACCGTCATTTTCCTATGGTTTCTCCAGCTGGGACAGTATGCAGTTTATAAGGGATAATGAGCTGCTTAAAAGCTGGGAAAATTGCAGCACAATTTTCTTGCCGGGACAGATTAAAAGGGAAGCACTCTATATTCCCGTGACATATATCTCCTATATGGTGGACATGATTCTGGTAAAATCAGTCAGCATTATGCATTTTATAAACTTTGCACTGCATATGGCCAACCTTGTATTGCTCTATTTTATCCTCAGAAAATTTATCAAGAAAGAAATTATTCTGTTCCCCCTGCTTTTTATATTTGCCTTGCACCCGTTACAGGTGGAAACAGTGGTCTGGTTAATGGGACGAAAGGATCTGCTCACAACACTGTTCATTTTTTTAAGTTTTCTTGCTTATATGAAGTTCCGCGAAGACGAAAAGCAAAGCTATAGTGCAGTCGCATTCATATTTTATATCCTCGCTGTTTTGGCAAAACCATCGATGATTATTTTTCCGGCAATATTTGTCCTCTATGATTATTTGTATACTGAGAAACGCCCGAATGTTGCCATCTATATCCCATATTTTATTGTTTCGATAATGATCTATCTGATTCACTATAATCTTCCCAAAATTGCTGTCGATATC
>JABSQK010000386.1 GCA_013215875.1 Lentisphaeria bacterium | reverse complement strand
TGTGACAGAAGCGCCCAATCACTTCCCTCTGGGCATTGGGCCCGGACGCTACAAGTCTGGAATTAATTACCTAAAACAAATGCAAGCCGACATTCCCAATGAGAACGATCTTAAAATTCCAGCAGACAGCAATGCCCAATACCAGGTCTACTTGCTGGAATCCGGTCCACTCTCCATACTCACTCTCTTTGTATTTTTTATTTTCATGCTTGTCCACGCATGGAAGAAAGAGGCAACGAATGAAAAGTTCCTCGCGTTGATTTTAGTCCTGGCTCTTGCTATGACCGGCATCTTCTCCGTGATTTTTTCCAAAGGCATCGGCATATTCGCAGGCGCACTACTAGCACTCATCTCTACAAAAAAGTTTTCTCAGAATGAAAAAGTGCTTTATCCCCTCTGTACTCTGTTTGCTTCTCTTATGTTTTTTGTTCTCTTTGCCACGAACAAAGGAACCTATACTAAGCGCAGTTACCAAAGCAGTTATAACACATGGTTTGTCAAAGATATCCTTCATAAGCCAGTTCCATCAGTAATAAAAAAGCTCGAGATCATTCGCTTTGACACCCTGGATACTCCGTCGAAGAGGATTATTATCGAAGCAGAATCCGCAACAAGCATTGTTCCCCATTTTCAAATTGTTCCAGCAAATAACACATCAGGCAATCGTGTACTTGAAGCTCCGAATGACAGGGGCAAAGGCGTTGGTCGAGCCGAATATGAAATCGACGTTCCTGAAGATGGAGACTACACTCTCTTTGCCAGAGTCTGGTGGGAGGATGGCTGTTCAAACAGTCTCGCCATAGAAATTGGTGATGTCCCTAAAGTGCTACTGTCCAATGAACTGTTTAAAAAATGGCAGCAAATCGAATCCGTGAAACCTGTCCAATTAAAGAAAGGGAAATTCACCCTCACCCTCTACCCGGTGGAAGATGGAATTAAAATCGATTACTTCGGATTAATCCCTCTTAAATAATCACGAGTGGAGAGACGTATTGTTTAATCTGGCAATCCATACAGAACCCATCTGTCCGTTTCTAAGATGATTTCCCAATTTCGCATCTCGAGAAAAATACCCTTATTATATATAACATTAAAGTAACTATCCTTAAACAACATGATAGCATTTATACCACACTCTTCTAATTTATGTATCGGCTTGTCCACGTCTCCTAAAAAGAGCGATTTGAGTCGCGGATCCCAAACAGGCACAACATTTATATTTGCATACTCCTGTGATTCACTGAAGATAAAAGGGTTCTCCGTAAGAATCGTTAATTCTTTTTTCCACTGAAAAAGTGCTTGAAACTGTGAGCGGCGCTCGAACTTTTTAAAGCTTTGCGAAAATCCCGGACGAGTAAGTACTTCGATATTTTGCGGAAAAATAAATGCATTATAAAGTGCCAGGCAGGCTGCAATGGGAACAAGAAATTTTATGAATTTTTCATTATGAGATTGCCGAAAGAAAAGAACAATAATCAATGGGCACAAGGGTGTCAGCACCCGAAGCGAGTAATCCGTCATATAAGTACTAAACAGCGAGATAAACCATAAGGCACTCATCATCAAAACTGCCAGGTAGATGAGCAGGTCCCTTTTTCGCGCTTTAGCTAAAGCTAATACTAGAAGTATTAGCAGTAATACAAACTTGTCCCCTGCCCCATAAATAATCCGGCTAACAGTTCCCATACTGTTATATTTTACATTGTCGGCCAAGATTCCCATAAGCTTTGCCTGCACATCGTTCAATGGAAAAATCGAAAATAAATTGATATTATAAAAAGGATTTTGAGTCAAGTACCATGTGCGAATATACCACGGTGCTGTGAGTACAAAACTCACAGTTATAAATACCATCAATTGCTTCATGCTTACTTTACGCACAATTAATACAAGCCCGGTAAAGAGAATAAAGGCCAGGCCGTATTCTCTAGCCAGACCTCCCAAAGACGAGACAATCGCCAGGATAATTATTGATTTGCAGGAAATTTTCTCTGCCAGTGCAAAGTAGAGAATGGCAGCAATCGATAAGGCGGTATAGCCAGTTTCCTGATTCATTGCCGTGCCCCAGACCAGGACCCCCGAACCCATGCAAAATAAAACTGCAATCCACGCTTTATTCGCATCGTCCTGATCGCGGTGAACGATTGCAAAGATGATCATCCCAATGGCAATCAATTGGAAAATTACATTGAGCATGGTAAAGAGCGGATTTTGGCTGCCGCTTGAAAGGTAGGCATAAAGGTAGGTCGAGTGAACCAATACAGGCATGGAGTCCGTATAAAAATACTTGGTAAAATTATCACTCGCCGGATAAAATGAAAAATTCGTTTCCGTTATTATTTGCTTCGCCAAAAATTCCCAGCGAAACACCGTATCGAAACCTGCTGTTGGAAAGAGATAAAGTTTATAGAGCAGTGCTATTCCTGCAATGATCAGAATGGGGCCTATCAGCTTATTATCTATGCCAGGCAATTTTAAAGATGTCTTAAGATCCACTTTCTGTTTCTTTGCGACAATGAATAATAAAACGGCGAGTAAAATGAAAGCGGCATTAAGAGAGATAAGAGTAATTGGAATCGAAAAAATCTGAAATAAAAATACCACCTGGTAGAGCACTACGACTGAAAAAATAAATGTCAGGGGTATTCGCAGTTTATCAGATAAAAGTGAAGCCAACAAATAAGCAGACGACAAGAGTATCATCTCAAATACGATGAGTCTTATACAGTCTACCACGCTTGTCTCCTCTTAATCAACATGCTTAAAAATAGGGGCTTGGGCTCGATTTAATACTAATATTAGCAATTTTTTTCAGTAGGCCTCTTCCTCCGAAAGTGGCTTCACCTGCACAATTTTCTTTGATCGCCTTCGGAAAATACGATCCGCCAAAAGACTTTCTTCCAGATCTTCAATTGCTTTTCGTATTTAAAACGTTATGTAAATACTATGCTAAGCAAGGAACAAATAAATGAGTTTTTTACTCGCGGCTATATTATGATAGAGGCTTTATTTGAGCAATCTGAGGTGGGCGAAATGAGTGCGGCTATAGAACGGTTAAAAACAGAAGCTGATAGCCTGGATCAAACGTGCATACACAAAGGCTCTATGTTTGTGATTACTGAAAAAGATGGACAGAAACAAATTCGCCGTGTTTCCTGGGCTGCACCTGCTGAACCAGAACTTAAAAAATGGGGACAAGATAAACGCCTGACTGGTGTTGCCAAGGATTTACTCGGTTCCGATACGGCAAACCAATTAATAAACCAGGTTCATTTCAAGTACCCGCATGATGGCGTCAGATATCCCTTTCATCAAGATTGTAAACACCGGGGCATTGGCACCGATGCCTGGACTGACATAAATGGGAAGGGGTCCTATGTGCAGAGCCTGACTGCAATAGATGAAGCGACAATAGATAATGGCCCCATGTATTTTATACCCTACAGTTGCAAAGATGGTAACTTGGAGTTGGAGTTGGGCTACAATGACGAGGCAGATACAGATTTAAGTGTGCATGACTTAGCTGAGCCTGTGCCTATTTTAATGAAACCCGGTGATGTTGCATTCTTCGGGCCCTATACCATCCACGGAAGTTTTCCTAATACGTCCGAGAGCCCCCGGCGAGTATTTATAAATGGCTATGCCTACCCTGGCGCAAATACCCGAAATTACCCCGGTGAAGGATCCGGCGAGTTAATTACGCTTTAGTTAGAATTTATATTGTTTTTCACAGAATTAATTATTTTCGATGAAACCACTTTTCCACTCTAGAAATTTCCTTTCCTTCAATTTATAAAAATTAATCTGGATTGAATCATTTATAATTTTTGCTTTTAATAATTGAGTCGGACACGTAAACCTTGGACTCTCGTTTAATACCTTCTATCTGCATCTTCCTGGTCTTCAGGTAAGTAAGAATAACAAAATGTTTTTTCTTTACTAACTGCACAAACTGA
This sequence comes from Lentisphaeria bacterium, assembly GCA_013215875.1. GTDB lineage: Bacteria > Verrucomicrobiota > Lentisphaeria > JABSQK01 > JABSQK01 > JABSQK01. The sequence continues at coordinate 8,698 of JABSQK010000386.1, read as the reverse complement.
CAATTTTATCCCAAATGGTTTTTCGCCTGATAGATTATATTTATCCTCAAGTCCATAGCGTTCAGCAGAAAAATCATTTTCTATGATATAACATTTTTTCCCTAGATAAATAATATCATCATAAGTAACCCAGGCTATACTTTCCGGACACTTATGTTCCTTCAGGAATTCTGTAAAGGATATTAATGCTTCTTTATAACTTGGAATCATTATTTCCTTTTGCAGATCGTTGAATTAGCTGAATGCCATACATGCCTTGACTGAATCCAGAATGGCGTTTGTATCGGGTAAGAGTTCTTTTTCCAGGACACGCGAAACAGGCATCGGCACATCTTTTGAGGTTACACGATGGATGGGTGCCGCCAAATGCTCGAAGGCCAATTCCGCTACCATCGCAGAAATCTCGGCGGCATAACCGCAACTGCGACTACCCTCATTAACAATAACCAAGCGTTTAGTTTTTCGGACGGAAGTAAGAATCGCTTCTGTGTCCAGGGGCTTCAGTGTTTGTGGGTCAAGCACTTCCACATCGACCCCGTCTTTACTTAATCTTTCAGCTGCTGTCAGCGCGAGGCCGACCATGCGCCCGGTGGCGACGATCGTGAGATCTGTTCCTTTTCGATGAATCACTGCCTTAGAGATCTTCGATACGAAATTTTGTTCCGGTACCGGGCCCTTGGTCGCATACAAAAGCCGGTGCTCGAGAAAAATTACTGGATTCGGATTTCGAATTGCTGCTTTAAGCAAACCCTTTGCCGCGTAAGGTGTCGAGGGCATGACTACAATCAGCCCGGGAATGTGGGCAAACCAAGCCTCAAGGCTTTGGGAATGCTGAGCACCCATGCCAATACCGCTGCAGATCGGTGCACGAATGACTAAGGGCACCGTCGCCTGGCCGCCAGTCATGTAGCGCAGCTTTGCTGCATGGTTGACAATTTGGTCCATGGCAATGGTCATAAAATCGTTGAACTGAAATTCAATCACCGGCTTTGCACCCACAAGGGAGGCACCAATTCCGGCCCCGGCAATAGCCGCTTCAGATATCGGTGTGTCGATCACCCGTTCCGTACCGAATTCATCCAGAAGTCCCTTAGTTACCTGAAACAGCCCACCTAAAATACCGATGTCTTCGCCCAGGACAAAAACGTTCGGGTCCCGCTGCATCTCTTCATGCAGGGCTTCATTAAGCGCCTCTGCGTAAGTAATTGTTCTCATTCCTTCACTCATACGAAAACATCCCGTACAGCATCTGCAGGATCAGGGTCGGGGCTGTTGCTGGCAAAGTCGACTGCATCCTCAATTAGCTGATCCACATCATTTCGAATTGTCTCATCCTGGTCAGTATTGAGTATTTCACGGTCAGACAATAGTTTGTGAAAACGCAGGATGGGATCCTTGGCTTTCCATTCTTCCACTTCTTCAGGAGGACGCGGATCCTTGGTGGCATATACCGAATGGGGTTCCCAGCGGTAAGTTTTGCATTCGATCAGCGAGGGGCCTTCGCCGCTGCGGGCGCGCTGCACAGCTTCCGCGGCAGTGTCGTATACGTCGAGCACATTATTTCCATCGACAATGTGTCCGGGTATCGAATAAGCACTTGCCCGGTCTGCAACATTTGCAACGGCCGTGGTCACTTCAAATTCCGCACTAAGGGCCCAATGATTATTTTCACAGACGAAGATCACCGGTAATTTGCGAATTGCTGCCATGTTTATCGCTTCGTGAAACGACCCCTGATTCGATGCGCCTTCACCAAAGAAACAGGCCACAACCTGGCTTGTATTGCGCACCCGACAACCAAGCGCCGCACCCATCGCAATTGGGATACCGCCGCCGACAATTCCATCAGCACCAAGCATGCCACGATCAAGGTCAGCAATGTGCATGCTGCCACCTTTACCTTTGCAATAACCAGTGGCACGACCAAAAATTTCTGCTAACATGCGATTCACTTCCAGTCCACGGGCGATACAGTGGCCATGTCCACGATGGGTACTGGTAATATAATCATCTTCCTGCAAGGCAGCACAAACCCCAACAGCCACGGCCTCCATGCCAATGTAGGTATGAGCGGCTCCCTGCACGAGACGTTTTTTATGAGACTCGAGCACAGCCTGCTCGAAGCCACGAATCGTTAGCATCTGGCGATAGAGTTCCAGGAGTTTGTCGTCTTTCAGATCTGGGGCTGCTGTCGCCATCTCAGCCTCCCTTTTCCAAAACACTGTCTGGTAAGCCGCCGGGTGTGAGTAATATTTTCGCGTCCGCACCCGCTTCAGCACGTTGGAAAGCTTCCAGGCCATCATCCAGATTTATAACAGCTGAGACCAGTGGCTTCACGTCGACGATTTTTTTATCCATGAGCTGCAAGGCCGTATTAAACGAACTCCAGCGATGTGCGAAGGAACCGATAACATTGAATTCGCGGACCGCTATCTGGGAATAATCGATGGTGATTGGTTCTTCGAAAAGACCGAGTTGCACAATCGTACCACCTTTGCGCGTGCACTGGTAGGCTGCTTTCACAGATGCCGCTGCACCGGCCGCCTCAACAGTAATATCCACACCTCCTGCACCCAATGACAACTCATCGATTATCGCTGGCAAGTCATCGCTTTCAACATTAACAGTCAGATCTACACCGATGGTTTCAGCAAGCTGCAGGCGCTGTTTGTCCCTCGAAGTACCAGCGACTATGACGATGGCACCCTGGGTCTTTGCCAGCATCGCGGCGAAGAGACCGATGGGTCCAGGACCAAGCACCAAGAGCAATTGTCCGGCCGTAACCTGAATCCGCTCCATCAAGGCATGAACACAGACTGCCAGGGGCTCAGTCATCGCACCCTCAAGGTAATCAACGTTCTCCGGTAGACGATGGATTGCCTCTTGACGAACCACAACGGATTCGGCAAAACCACCGTTTACATGGACGCCGTAGGCTCTCCGTTGGAGACAATGATTGGTATCGCCATTGCGGCAGCTCGCACATACCCCGCAGAGCACAGCCGTGGTCTCTGCCATGACGCGATCGCCAACTTCAAGTCCTGTAATAGTGCTGCCAAGCTCAGTTATTTCGCCGCAGAATTCATGACCCAGGATCACCGGTGGGTTGTATGGAAAGGTATCGTGAACAATATGGATATCCGTGCCACAGATCCCTGCCGCCCGGATGGCAATCTTTACATCGTTTGGACCGGGTTCGGGTGACGCGGTGTCCACCAGTTCCAAGTGTCCGGGTCCTGCTTCTTGTTTCATCAGGGCTTTCATAAAAGTAATCTCATTTCAAGTCAAATTTTAAGTTATTTCTATAGTATAGGGTCAGTCCACTTTGTCAACTTCATCACTTTTTAGAGCACTGATTACAGGTAATCCTTGTAGCCGACAAATGGCATGTGTTCACCTTCTACAAAATGCGGGCGCGGCTTATAAGTGTTGATGCCTTCTTGAGCGTCGCCACTCAGGAGAAAAGCGCTCGGCCAATTTGGATCAGCAATATGGGTTGTCGGCGTCATATACTGTATGGAACCACCGCGGCGCCAGCGATCGCTATGATTCGGATTTGAACCATGAATGAGTATTGGGTTATGAATGGAAATGTCCCCGGGTTCCAGTTCGATGTCAACAGCCTCTTGCTCATTCACAGCGCTATCCGGAAGCTGTGTATGTAGAGCATTTTGCGAATCGCTGTCCACATGGTCGAATAGCCCGCCCTTGTGGGTTCCAGGAATCATGCGTACACAGCCATTGTCCCGCTTGGAGTCAGTCACTGCAAACCATACCGCAATAATCTCCATTGCTTTCAAGGTCCAATAATGGGCATCCTGATGCCAGTTCAACGGGCGTCCAGTCCCTGGCTGTTTGCATATATAGTCAGCGGCAAACAGGGCAATATTCGGGCCAATCAACGCGCCGGCAAGTTTCAGTAAACGATCATCGCTAAAGAAGCGATACCAAAAAGGATCTTCAGTAACCAGCCAATGCCCCAGGTTTTCCGTCTCCAGATCCGGATGTTTTTCTATCAGCCAGTCAATATGGGAATTTACTTCGCTGATAAAATCCAAATCAAAGACCTCTCGCACAATGACGAAGCCATCTTCATCATATGCTTTTTTAATGCCCTGAATGTCTGGAAACTTAAATTCTTGCATGGATCACTTTTTCCTTCTTACGTCCCAATTGATACTAAACAATAACGGACGAAGGAGGGATTGTCAATCATTAGAATCAGGGAAGGCTCTGCCCGCATCGGAATCAAAGTACCGGCAGAATTTGTACGTCGGATTCACTATTTAATGAATCAGTTAGATAAACCGGATCCTGAATCTGTTCGCCATCAATAGTAATATTGACATCTTTGCGCAGACTACCATGCTCATCAAGAACATAATTATTTAGTTCCGGATAAACCGCTTTGAGCTTGTTCATCAAACCGTAGACATCATCTGCAGAAATCTCAATGGATTCAAGATTATCGATAAAACGTTTCAAATGTAATGTAAATGAGACTTTTGACATAAAGCAAAAATGCCACCTAAGACCCAATTTTCAAGAAGTGATCTCATTATAACTTGCGTGAGCCCAAATTGAAAATTAAGACCATAGTGACCAAAGTTTAAAGGGCATCTCTTTTATTTTAATTCCAGCAAGTTTCACTCGACTTGGACATAGAAAACATCGTTATTGATAAGCTCGCCTGGCTCTGCGTTCCGTTCCAGATCGGTGAAATAAATCAGGCCCGTATAGAAGCCGGACCGGGGCCTTACTACAATGGGATCTTGAAGGTCCATGCGAGCTGATCAGACAGTTGGTCGGGAACCTGGACTGTGGTCACGCCGTCTTCATGTTTCCAATCGATCTTCTGGTCGTGGCCAATTAGGGATATGGGTCCAGCAGGTGCCGGTAATGATGTTGAAAGTGAAACCGGGGGCATCTCCTCTTCCGATTCTTCAGCTTGCAAGATCGCGTAGATAAACTTACCGTCAGATGTGTACCCGAAATTACCTTCACGGTAAGGGGGGTATGCCCGGGTATTATATATGGCTTCCTGATTGACTTCCGTCCAGTCGCCTATTTCTGACAATCGCTCAAGCACGTCGTCCATAAAGGTGCCTTCGGGCGTGGGCCCTACGCCCAGCAGAAGATTGCCATCGCAACAGACTGTATCGATCAACATTCGAATCAGCTTGGCCAGTGGTTTTGGTTTATTTGTGCTTTGGTGTTTCCAGTTACTGGTAATTGCATTGCAAGACTCCCAAGTCTGACCCAGAGGCAGCTCAGGAATTTCGTGTTCCGGTGTGATGACGTCTTCATAGGGTCCGCCCGAAGCACGGTCCACGACGATCAGGCCGGGCTGATGCCGGCGAGCCATGGAGATAAGCGCATCCATGTCGATGTCTTGCTTGGGTGGCCGTACCTGGCCGCCATCGAGCCAGAGAATATCGATGCTGCCATATTCGCTCATGAGTTCCTCGATTTGGGTGTACACAAAAGTCTTAAACTTTTCCCAGAGTTCGGGCTCTTGCGCGGGGTCATAATTGCAATTGCGGTTTTTCGCGGGCCAATCCGGGCTCCAGTAAAAAGGGCAATGCCAATCGGACTTGGAAAAATAGCAGCCAATTGCCAGGCCGCGTTCTCTAAACGCATCAAATACCTGCCGCGTTATATTGGCGCGTTCATTTGAGTGGAAGGGTGAATCTGAATGTGTGATGCGATAGTCAGTCGTTTTTGTATCGAACATGCAAAAGCCATCATGATGCTTGGTGGTGAAGACAACATATTTCATGCCAGCCGCTTTTGCCGCGTCCGCCCATGCGCCAGGATCAAATTCTATCGGGTTGAATTGTTGGTTTAAATTCCAGTAATCTTTCTGGAATTGTTTGAAGTCATCTTTGCGCTCGGCCCATTCCGGTCCGCTTCGCGCCCAAGTATCGTCTTCGACCAAGGGCCATGACTCGCAGCAATCCCAGAGACTGTAAGGTGCCCAATGCAGAATCAACCCGAATTTAAGATCCTGAAACCATTGCAGACGCTCTTTGAGCCAGTCGGGTCGACTTGCTGCCTTATCAGCATCGGCCGATGAATGAGCGATAACATCCCCTCGTTCCTTACTCATAATATATCTCCGTTTATGGGAAACTCATCCGATTTATTTTGCTTCAGAAAAGGTGTAGGTGAAATCCCAAGTAATGGATTTCCCCGCGGCGACCTTGAGATCAAGAAAGGGTTCTGGACAGACAAAGTATTTGATCATAAACAGATCCCAATGTGTCGCTTCCATACTACTGGAGATAGTAATTTTTCCTTTTGACTTTGGATTAGTCAAAGAAAAAGTTCCACCCTTATCAGCTTTATGCTGTCTGATGTGAAAAAAGTCTGTCTTGGCTGGCAAGGTGAAATTTTTTCCATCCGCTTTACCGCATTTTGTTACTAGATCCTTAGCCTGGGCTTCCGCCAGTTTTAAGACCCCTGGTGTTTCAGCAGTATAGCCAACACTGAGATCGGCCCCGTCAATTCGAATGAAGTTATGGTTATAAAAATTTGTGGCGATATCCTTTTTGCCGTCATTGGTTAATTTGTGACTAATGACAAAGCCATCATCTTTTAATGAGATTGTCTTCTCATAGCTATAGGCCCAGTCATCACTTAGCTTAAGGCTTTGATTAAAAGTGATCTTGGTCTTTTCTGCTTTTACTTTCCAGGTGCCTGCCTCTTTAATTTTCTGGGGCATATAAAATGCATAATTGCCTTTGCCTTTTTCCAAAATACCAACACCTATTTTCATGAAGCCCTCACCTACTTTGGCTTCCTTAAATCCTGGAGGATTCTGCATGCTGAATTCTTCAGCCGGACCAACCACATCATCACCGCCCATTGGGTCATGTTTCTTGCCTTCTTTTTTAACTCTTGGGCCAAAGTATTCATGTTTGTTCCAAGTTGCGGATGCAATCATTCCAGACCAGTCAAAGCGCGGTGCACGGTAATAACCTGTCTTGCCATCAGGCAAATAGATTTTCATTTTTACTTTGCCATTATCAAGTGTCGCTTCAGGGTATTGAGCAAAGAGTGTGAGGCTGCAAACTGCCAGCAGGGTGATCAATAGATTTTTCATTCCGTATCCGTCCTTAATTTATTGTTAGTCTTTCGACGCATTCGCATCGAACTTATTCACTTAATTTTAGACACTCACTATTGCTAGTAAGTTCCCGATTGAACTGAATTGAATCTAACAATGCTCAAAAAAGTTTCAATCCCTAAAAGCAATTTAGACAATCCACCAGTTTTCAGGTGTAATCGCACCAGTGTCCTTATCTTTGGCTTCCTGCGAAAGTCCTTCAAACAATTCCTGAGCTTTTGCGGCGATCGCTGCAGATGCCAAATCGGCCTTTTTTTCACCGAGCTCAGGGCTCGCATGTTCACGGGGATCCATGCCGCCAATACCGTAGGGAGCGCTCATGTCCAAAGCGAATGTTTCTGTGCCAAGAGCAGCTATATCGACACAGTCTGGATAGAAAAACATCATATCCGACGTTTCCCATTTTGCCGCATGGTCAGAGGCACAGTTTTCCTCATCATCAGCCAGGGTAAATTCCCAATCCCCTACACCAGCAATACTATTCGGACTATTGGGTTTCTGAATGCGCGATTTCAAATCAAGTTCCTCGGAATCAATGACCGGTTTTAAACTCCTGTTCATCATATCGATCATGCCCGGAACATTGTGCCCGGAAATGCCGATAATAACTTTAAATCCCATGCAGCGTAATTTGTCGTAGAGCTCAGTGAGCAAGGGTTCGAGGTGTTCAAGGTTGAACCCATCATGAAAATAGATCGGTGGATATACGCAGCCACCGCAACGCTCAGCAGCTTTCACACAAATCGCATGAGCCTTCAGAGCATCTGTTCCCAGGGGTAGATGTTTACCATGCCATTCGATGGGCCCCATGGGCACAAAGACAGCAGGAAAATTTTTGATTCGGGCTTCTATTTCTTCGGGGCGCAGAAACTGTATTTGACTATCGCGAGCAAGGCTATTATCCATTTTCTCATTCCATCTGTTAAGGTTTCGGGTCGTATAAACTAATCCCGGTAAATTCATTATCTAGTGACCTGCTTAATTTTCTAAAGTGGATTGTTGAATATGATACGAGGATTATAGTCTGAAGTATTCAATTAAAGGAAATAGAATATGCCAGATATGCTTGTGAAATTATATGAATTGCCTGATCCAGCACTGCTTGTACAAAACCTGTCTGATGCGGGTATTACGATTCGCCGAGTCATGCCATACGAAAAGCAAAAATGTCTCGATTGGGTTGGTGAAAACTTCAGTGATGGATGGATGAGCGAATGCGATGTATCCTTTTCCAATAATCCCTGCTCCAGCTTTATTGCAACTGAAAATAGCACCATTATTGGTTTTGCATCTTATGATAGTACAAACAAGAATTTCTTTGGGCCAACCGGCGTTTCTGAATCGGCCCGCGGGCGTGGTGTAGGCAAGGCATTATTGTTGGTCGCACTGCAAGCAATGAAAGACAATGGCTATGCCTATGCGATTATCGGCGGGGTTGGACCAAAAGAGTTTTATGCAAAAGCAGTCGGTGCAATTGAAATAGAAGGATCTGTTCCCGGTATTTATCGGGACCCATTATCGTAGAATAATTCATGAAAGTTCCTACTTATTATTATCAGCAATTTGACG
>JABSQK010000385.1 GCA_013215875.1 Lentisphaeria bacterium | reverse complement strand
TGTTTTTTCCATTGCATTCTCCTTTTTTTGAGCAATAGAAAGGAGGTCGCATAAATCACGCAAGACTGTAAAAGATCTATTCCAAGGGGGCTTAGGGAAGTACCGGAAGGTAGTTTGCGCTGTAAGCGCATTTGTTCAACTGTAGGTATTATGTCTCCCCATTTCAAGTATAATAAGTTTGAATTATGAACGCCGTTTGAGAGTCATAAGGATTCGTGTGAAAACACCGAGGATTAGCCCCAAAATGATGATCACCCAGAAATAGACAGGTTTATTTGCTATGCCATGGTCGAAATTCATGCCAAATATCGCTGCGATGGCGGTAATGGGCAGGAATATAGCAGCCAATAAATTGAAGCTATCGCCGGATTTTGCCAATTGGTTGCTGAGTTCTGTTTGGTGTTCCATGCGTTGGGCCATCGTATACTCCATTCCCAGTTTGGCCTCTTCCATAAGGTATTCAGAATTTCGTTGAATTTCTAGCATTCGACTATCTGCCTGATCCAGGGTCTCACTATCGGGCATAAATTGCAATGCCTCACTGAGTACAAGTAAAAAGTTTCTAGCCGTGCGGTGAAATGGAAATATACCGCGGATGATGGAATAGTAGTTTTCTGAATTATGTGCCTGTTCGAGCTGTTCGCTATAATCTTCAAGCTGCTTATTATAGCCATCGACCATACCCTGAATGGCAGCTTTTCCGCTGCCAGAGGCGTTTGTTTTTCATTCACCTTTTGGATTGCGCCAGAAAATCGCTGCTTCGCGGTCATAATTTCCATGCTCAGGACAATGATGCAGAATGAGGATTAAGTTATCTTCAAAATTGATTAAGCGTTGTTTTTTGAGTGATTTACCAAGTAGTCGTATAATTTCCTGGGGCACATCCCATTTATTGGGTATGATCGATTTCATATTTTTCTCCTTTTCATTCATTTGCAGACATACGCATAATGTTTATATACCTTTCAATATTAACGAATGAATTGGATTTTCTATAAAATAGGGATGAAATTAACCAGGATGGAAAGCAGTAAATACCCTAAATAGGATCTTTTAAATGAATACCGCCCTGACTTTCCAGGAGTATCTGATGACACAATGCCAGTGATAATGCATCTGTCGCATCATCCGGGATTGAGGATGCATCCAGGCTCAACATACTGCATAGAAGTGTAGCGACTTGTTCTTTGGTGGCCGCTCCAGAGCCTGTTACAACTTGTTTTGCTTTGCGCGGAGCGTATTCATAAACAGGTATATTGTGTTTTGCCAATGTGCAAATTACCGATCCGCGAGCCATGCCCAAAACCATCGCAGTTTTTGCATTTTTCAGAAAAAATGTCCCTTCTATCGAGGCTATATCCGGATTGTAGCGAGCAATAATTTCTTCAATACCCAGAGTGATTTTACGAAAGCATTCGGAGTGGGGCTCGGATTGCTTATTTTTGATGACGCCACAGTCTAAAGCTTTGGCTGTTTTATTTTTCACTTCTATAAGGCCGTAGCCCGTTGTTCGTAATGCTGTATCAATTCCCAGGATAATCATTCGCTGCTGTCATCATCGTCGGTTGATTCATCGTCTGACTTTCTCTTGCGGCACGATGTCAAAAGCTCTATCAACTGGTCGTGCTCTTCGAGCAGGTAGTTTGAAATGGACTCAAACATGTTTTTATATTGCGGTGATTTACTTTGCATATTATTAAGCTCACCCAGGATGAAATTTACCTCATGAAGACTGCGTTTGCAAAATGCGATGCTGCGGTCTGGATTATCAAAGCCGCCATCATTTATTGCCATTGAGACATAAGATAAGACCCGTCCCATATGAAACAGAACCTTAAGCCCCCAAAAGCGATCTTCTTCAAGCAGAACAGACGACAAAATGTTTGACCAGCCCATAGCAATCTGTCGGGCCCGTTGAAACACAGGGTAAGATTCGTAATAAAGGCCTTCATCCTGGCGAACTTCATCATCGTTGCCCATTCCCAATTCAGGGTCGAAATCCGTGCGCCAGTCATCTTCCAACATCAGATCGCTGGCGAAGTCTTCGTATATTGGCATCAAATCACCAATCTGATTGCTGATCATTTCTTCGGCATTGGGCATGTCGCCAAAACGACTGAGTAAGCGAAAATATTTTGAAGACTTATGCTCACTGTGCTTAAAGGCTTTTTCCCATTCAAACTCATCCCAGGAATCCGAATTTATCCAATCTGGTTCACTCATTTTACACTCTGAATTTAATACTTTAAACTAAAAAAGGCGACGCATGCAAAGATACGCCGCCAGATAAAATTAACAAGTGGAATTATTTGCCGTATATGGCCAAATCACCTAATTGTTCTTCAATGCGCAATAGCTGATTGTATTTTGCAATACGGTCACTGCGTGAGAGCGAACCCGTTTTGATTTGTCCGGCATTTGTCGCCACTGCTATATCTGCAATAGTCGAATCTTCTGTTTCACCGGAACGATGCGATATGATTGCATTGAAACCGGCATTGTGGGCCATTTCAATTGCATCAAGCGTTTCAGTAAGTGTGCCGATTTGATTCACTTTGATTAGAATTGCATTACCGCATCCTTCACTGATACCGCGTGCGAGGTAATCGACGTTTGTAACAAACAGGTCATCACCGACAATTTGGCAACTGTCGCCAATTTTGTCAGTTAAAGTTTTCCAGCCGTCCCAGTCGTTTTCATCCATGCCATCTTCAATGGAATCTATTGGGTATTTATTGCAGAGTTCGGCAAGGTAGTCGGCCTGCTCATCAGATGATCTTTTCTTACCTGAATCGCCTTCAAATTTTGAATAGTCGTAAACACCATCTTCGAAAAATTCGGATGCTGCACAGTCCAGTGCTATCATGATATCTTCGCCAAATTTATAACCGGCTTTTTCGACAGCTTCTTTAATTGTTTCGAGTGCTTCCTCTGTACCGCCCGTAAATGCAGGGGCAAAACCACCTTCATCACCTACAGCAGTACTCAGGCCTTTCGCCTTCAAAACACTTTTTAAAGAATGAAATATTTCTGCACCCATACGTAAACCTTCGCGGAAAGAAGGCGCACTTACAGGACGAATCATAAATTCCTGAAAGGCTATTGTTGCATCAGAATGCGAACCGCCATTGATAATATTCATCATGGGAACGGGTAAACGTTTTGTATTTGTTCCGCCAATATAGCGATACAATGGCATCTGTAGAGCTGCTGCTGCGGCATGCGCGACTGCCAGAGATACACCGAGTATGGCATTTGCACCAAGCACTTCTTTATTCGGCGTACCATCGAGGTCCAGCAAGAACTGATCGATACCGATCTGATCTAGAGCATCCATACCAATCATTTCGGGGGCAATTTTTTCATTGATATTTTCTACAGCTTTCAGTACACCTTTACCAAGGTAGCGATCTTTGTCACCATCGCGAAGTTCAATTGCTTCGTGTTCACCAGTTGAAGCACCTGAGGGTACCATTGCACGTCCTCCAGCTCCGCCAGATAGAAAAACTTCCACTTCCACGGTAGGGTTGCCACGCGAATCAAGTATTTCTCTGCCAATTACATCTTCTATATATGTCATAGTATATTCCTTTATTTTGAGGGAATTATATTAGTTTATTAAGTTGGCGAGGCAATACCCGCCAATTAAGAACTGTAGCAGTGCATTGTCAAAAATAAACTTATCCTGGCTCCCTATTGATGAATGGGCATTTTGTATTATGCTTTATAATTAATAATGATGATGGGACTGTAAATGGTTTATAAACTGATAGAAGAAGATTCTTGGCTGGAACCCTATGAAGGTGATTTGCATCGCCGTGAGGAACTCTACAATAATACACTTGCACAGATTAATGAACAATTTTCATCTTTAATGGAAATTTCTCGAGGCTACAAATACTTCGGATTCAATGAGCATGAAGCTGTGATCTGCTATCGTGAATGGGCACCCGAAGCGAATAATTTATTTCTTATTGGGGATTTTAACGAATGGGACAGGTATTCCCATGCTTTAACAAAAGATAATAATGGGGTTTGGGAAATTACATTATCTGAAGCGGATAGTGCCCGACTTAGAGAAAATTCCCGGGTGAAAGTACATGTCAGTAGCGATCGCGATGACATCGACCGCATACCCGCTTACATTCGTGAAGTGGAAAAAGAAGCCGACAGTGTCGATTTCTGTGGTCTGGCGACACTGGACTCAAGCTATCAATGGAAACATGAAAGCAATGATTTGGGCGATGCCTTATATATCTATGAAGCGCATATCGGTATGGCTCAGGAAAAAGAGGGTATTGGGACATATAAAGAATTTACCGAAAATATTTTGCCGCGCATTAAATCGTTGGGTTATAATGCAATTCAACTCATGGGCATTGCTCAACATCCATACTATGGAAGCTTCGGTTACCATGTGAGTAGTTTCTTTGCACCCTGTTGCAGTTTTGGCAGGGCGGATGAATTGCGTGAACTCATCGATACAGCACATGGCATGGGCATCAATGTATATATCGACCTGGTGCACAGTCACACGGTGAAAAATATAAATGAAGGATTAAATCGTTTTGATGGCAGTGACCATCAGTATTTTCACGGTGGAGAGCGCGGTGACCATTTGGCATGGGATTCAAAAGTTTTCGATTATAGAAAAAAAGAAGTCTTACGATTTCTTTTAAGTAACCTGCGTTATTGGATGGATGAATTTCATTTTGACGGTTTTCGTTTTGATGGTGTCACCAGTATGCTTTATATGGATCATGGCCTGGAACGCGATTTTAATTCTTACGATGATTATTTCAATGAAAATTGTGATGAAGACGCGATCGTTTATTTGCAATTGGCAAATCAACTTATTCATGAAATTAATCCGCAGGTAATTTCCATTGCCGAAGAAATGTCAGGTATGCCCGGACTGGCGCGCCCACGAGCTGAGGGTGGCATTGGTTTTGATTACCGGTTGGCGATGGGAATTCCAGACTACTGGATTAAAACTTTAAAAGAGCTGGCGGATGAAGACTGGGTGCCGGAAAAAATTTATCATATGTTATTAAACCGCCGGCAAAATGAAAAACATATTGCCTATTGCGAATCGCACGATCAGGCACTGGTTGGTGATAAAACACTCGCCTTTCAATTAATGGATGCAGCGATGTATACAGACATGGCCTGTGAAAATCAAAACGCCATCATCGATCGCGGTATTGCCCTGCACAAACTTATTCGATTACTCACATTTACATTGGGCGGCGATGCATGGCTCAACTTTATGGGCAATGAATTCGGGCATCCCGAGTGGATAGACTTTCCTAGAGAAGGAAATGCTTACTCATATAAATATGCCCGAAGGCAATGGTCGCTGCTCGATAACAAAGCCTTGCGTTATACACAATTAAATGAATTTGACAGAGCAATGTTGGACTTAAATGACACATATAATTTTATGTCAGAGCAGCCTGAATTAATCTCAGTAAACAACGAAAATAAAATTTTATTCTTTAAACGAGGAAAATTATTCTTTCTTTTTAATTTTCATCCGGATTGCTCATTTACGAATTATAAATTAGGAGTAGAGTCATCTTCAGGTTATAAAATTGTGATGTCTACAGACTCGCCCGAATTCGGCGGATTTAACCATTTAGATGTGTCACAAAACTATCCAGCAATGGATGAATCATGGGATGATATGGAAAACCTAATTCATGTATACAGTCCAGCCAAGACAGCACAAGTATTCATTTCCATAGATTTCACAGCAACTTAATAAAGTTTTTATTTTTTTATAAAATATAAATAAATAGTTTTACAAAATTGTTATTTTTTACAACTGTTTTGTTCAAAATTGCAATATTTTATTTTGATTTGAGCGTGAGCGATTGTTTGGCATTCATTGTGCTATGAAAGCGATCTGATTTTAATAAATGTTAAACTTTATAAATGTGAAGCTAACACAAAGGGATAAGTGATGGTAAAAAAGAAAAAGCGTTTTCCGAAGCGCGAATTAAACACATGGTTGAAAACAAATCTGGATTGGTCACATGAAATTTGGCTTGGGCTAATTGATAGCCTTCGTAGTGATGGTTTTCAAGATTGGACAGATGAACAGAATGGCCTGGATACGATCGGTGCTTATCTGGAAACGAACAGGAAAGAGCGATAGGATATGGGTTTTGGATTCAGTAGGAGTGAGTGTCTTAATCTAGAAGATGCTTTAAAGCACGAATGGTTAGAGACGAATGGTTTGGGCGGTTATGCTGCCACGACGATCGTCAATTGCCATACGCGTAAGTACCATGGTATGCTCGCTGCTACGATTCCGGAATTGAATGAAAAATTTGTATTGCTTTCTAAGCTTGAGCCAAGTATCCATATAAACGATCGCGAATTTCGTTTTTCGACAAATAAATTTCCCGGTGTATTTGACCCGACAGGGCACAAATATCTTGAAGAGGTAAACTGTGAATTGCATCCGCAATTTCAGTATCACGTCGGGGATATTTCATTTCGTATATCCGTATTAATGCCGCGCGGCAAAAATGCCGTACTCTTTCGTTATGAGTTACTGGAAGCAGAAAACCCGCTTACCTTGCACCTTAAACCCTTATTGGCATATCGGAGTATTCACACACTCAATTCAGAAAACATGTATCTTCGGGTAAAGAGTTTTATCGAAGAGGGTCATTATAAATTTGACCCGTATGAAAACATGCCGCCCTTGTTCATGCGTACATCGGTTAAATCGTTTATTCATCCCGGTCCATTCTGGATGGAAGATTTTGAATTTTTGAAAGAGCGCTCCCGTGGTTTTGACTATAAGGAAGATTTATTTTGTCCGGGCATTATCGAATTAGGTATGAAAGCGGGGGATGTTGTTTACCTGCGTGCCGGCCTTGAGATTGATTCGTCGGATATTGAATCTGAATGGTCTGGCGAAATAAAACGCCGGACGGATCGCCTGGAAAAATTTGATGATCCCTTTCCCCTGAACAATTTAAAAATGCGTGCCGAACAATTTATAATTACGCGTGCTGATGGAAAAAAATCAATTGTTGCGGGTTATCCATGGTTTGCAGAATGGGGCCGGGATACAATGATAGCACTGGCCGGGCTCACTACGGAGTGCGGGGATACAGACAGCGCGGTGGAGATAATTCGCTCCTATTGTGAATTTGAAAAAACAGGTTTGATTCCGAATTATCTGCCCCTGAGCAATGGCGAAGCCGCCTATAATTCTGTCGACGCATCGCTCTGGATGATACTGGCCATTCATCGTCTATATCTTATTGACGCATCTCTTGTCGATGAATTTAAGCCTGTTGTAAAACGCATCCTCGAATCCTTTGCTTCCGGCGAAACACCTGATGTATCTTTACAGGACAGTGGTTTAATCTGGGTCGGTAATGAGGGCACCCAGCTGACCTGGATGGATGCCCGGGCAAATGGCAAGCCTGTTACGCCGCGCTACGGAATGGCTGTAGAATTAAACGTCTTATGGATTAATGCACTCAATCTTACAATCGAGTGGGAAGATTCCACTGAGAACCTGGAGAGCATTTGTGAAAAAGCGAGCACTAATTTTGCTGCCGTATTTTATGATGAAGAACGCGGTTATCTTGCCGATGTCGTAAATGACAAGGGGCAGGACTGGACAATTCGCCCGAATCAAATATTTGCTGTGTCAGTTCCCAATACCATGCTTAGTAAAGAACAGAAAAGCTCAATTGTGGATGTCGTCAAAAAGCATTTGCTTACGCCCTATGGTTTGCGCTCATTATCGCCGCTAAATCCGGGTTATTCCCCACATTATGGCGGCAGCCCGGATGAACGCGACTCTGCCTACCACCAGGGAACGGTTTGGAGCTGGTTGATTGGGTCATATGCAGAAGCAGTGCTCACTATTTCCGACGATGTGAAAGCAGACCAGGCGGAACTTTATGACACATTAATTCCCTTATTTACAGAGCATTGCAGCGACGCATGTGTAGGGGCCATATCGGAAATTTTTAACGCGGATCCACCCCATAGCCCCAAGGGAGCATTTGCTCAGGCATGGGGATTGGCAGAAGTGATTCGTACCTGGAATATGATTAAAG
>JABSQK010000384.1 GCA_013215875.1 Lentisphaeria bacterium | reverse complement strand
GTTCCATATTCAATGGTTTTATACCCATAATTCCACCATTGGTATTAATCACCGGTTTAACCAGTACACCCTCGTTTCCGTGCACACGCACAAGAACGGAGCGTGATGGATCATCTTCGCTTTTTAATGTAAGAAATTCATTCGGTAGAAATTTTTGATCCGTGAAGCTGTATTGTTGATTCTTATTTATCTGCTCAATTACCTCAGTTGCAACGCTCAGCTCAAAATAGCCCATATAATCAAATTTACCCTGGTATTCAGGCTCCTCATAATCTTCGGCATAAATTCCCAGAGCATCCGCTTTGAGACGAAGATTCATGCTTTTGGTTACAATAATGGTTGGAATCTCGCTATCGTGGGTGTTTTGATATATAGCCAAGCCAAGTATCTGATTGGCTATCGATTTATGTTTTTTCAGGTTTGGTAAGCGTACATAGTCCGCATAGTCACCTGCAATGACCTGGATTAAACCGCCGCCATCTGTACCAACACCTTCCCCAAGCTTGCCTTTTTTTCTTAGTTCATCGAGTTCACTGACTACTTTACGCGCATTATAACCAAGATCGGACATATCGCGCTTGAAATGGTCAAGCTCTTCAATAACGTCAATGGGGATGATAACATGGTTTTCATGGAATTTATGTAGCGCATAAGGATCGTGTAGTAATACATTCGTATCAAGAATAAATTTTTTATGCATTCCGTCCCGTTTTTCTCTCTTAGTTATACCTAGCTGAAATTAGCAATTTTTAGACAAATGTCAAACTACTTGGTGAAATCTTCATTTGTGATTATATTGTTAAAAAAAGAGAATACATAATATGTACAAAATTATTTTATACAATCTATTCGGTTTAATCATTTTATGTGCTGAACCCAGCATAGAGATCAATCTGAAAAAAGATGCAATTCCCACTGAATTAAAAAAGCGCAGTAGCTTTTCTCACATCCTAAGAACAGTCATGCCTTCTGTAATAACGATACAGACGGAGAAAAAAATGCGTTTAATGGGACCCACCGGAATACGGGGGCCAAAAAAGAAGGGACCACATATGCCTGGTACCGGTTCCGGCGTAATACTGAGTAAGGATGGTTATATTGTAACAAACTACCATGTAATTAAAGACAGTGACTGGATACGCGTATTTCTAAAGGATAAGAAGTCTTATCTGGTGGAGATCATCGGTACAGACCCTCAAACAGACCTGGCATTGTTAAAGTTAAAAGGCCGGACAGATTTGAGCAATATTGAAGTTGGCGATAGCAGTCAGGTGGAAATTGGCGATATGGTATTTGCCGTGGGCAATCCATTTGGCGTCGGCCAAACTGCCACCAAGGGCATGGTTAGTGCATTGGGACGCGGGCTCGGATTGGCAGATTTTGAAAATTTGATTCAAACAGATGCAGCGATTAACCCTGGAAATTCCGGTGGTGCGTTGATAGATGTACAGGGCCGTTTAGTCGGAATTAACACTGCAATAGTCAGTCGTTCCGGCAGCAGTGCCGGTCTTGGGTTTTCCATCCCTGTGAACCATGTATTGCAAATCGTCGATGACCTCTTGAAGTATGGCAAGGTCAATCGAGGCTTTCTTGACCTGGATTGTGAGGACATCACCAGTAAATACTTAAAAATTTCTAAGTTTATAAAAGATACCAATGGCATCATATTAAAGTACGTTGCAACTGGAAGTGAAGCAGAAAAATCCGGCCTGAAAAAAGGCGATTTTGTCCTCGCTTACAATGGCTTATTGATTGAAAGCCGCCGGCACTTCAAATGGCTGGTTGGAAAATCACGGCCGGGTACATTTGCTGAATTAAAAGTACTGCGCGAAAAGAACCAATCTTCAGAAGAATTTGTAGTTAAAATAAAACTGGTTCGCGATCCCAAGACAATACTGAAAGGACGAAAGGAAAATACCGCCATTCCTCGAATATTAACGGGTGTAAAACTCCAGGACCTGGCGCCTTCGACACGTAGAGAATTAAAAGTACCCGCCGATACAAAAGGGGCAATGGTCTATAAAATCGATGGCGATTGTGCGGCCTATCGTGGCGGCTTGCGACAAAACGATGTGATCATCGAGGTGAGCAAAAAGAAAGTCGAAAATGTCAATAAAATAATTGAGATGATCAATTCTCATAATGGCAAAAGCCTGCTTTTAACCGTTCTGCGTAACGGATTAAATCGTTTTATTATTGTAAAAAAATGAACGAGTCGCTTACCGTTAGCCTCGAGGAAAGCGGGGGCCGATTCGACCGGTTTCTGACTGCAAAATTTCCTGACAAAACCCGCTCACGCCTGCAACATCTCATAGAGTCAGAAAATATTAAAGTAAATGATTCCCCCAGCAAAAAAAACTATACCATGAAAGAAGGGGATCTTGTCAGCATTAACTGGCCGGAGGATGTCCCACTTACTTTGAATCCGGAAACATTTGATTTTCCAATTATTTTCCAGGATGACAGCATACTGGTTATCAACAAACCCGCCGGCATCGTTGTGCACCCGGGCGCGGGCCAGCACGAAGGCACCATAGCCAATGCCCTCATGGGATACAACGAAGCGCTTTTCTCTGAAATGCTCGACGACAGTATGCGACCCGGCATTGTGCACCGCCTGGACAAGGATACCAGCGGCGTATTGCTCGTGGCTAAAACACCCGATGCTCTAGGACGCCTCTCCTCATCCTTTGCAAATCGTCAGGTAGGCAAAACTTATCTCGCCATCTGTCATGGGCGGCTCAAGAAAAAAATCTCGCGCGTTGAAAATTTTATTGGCCGGCATCCGGTTCGCCGAAAGGAAATGGCCATTGTAGATTCAAACGGCAAACAAGCCATTAGTAGCTTCACAGAACTCGCTCATGAGAATGGCTTAAGTCTCATCGAGGCGGTCATCGAAACTGGCCGGACACATCAAATACGGGTGCACTTAAAATCATTGTCTTGCCCGGTAGCAGGCGACAGTACATATGGCAAAAAGAACGACACCGTCTCTGAGCGCCAAATGCTGCATGCCTGGAAATTGCAAATTGCACACCCCGATAGCAAGGAAGACATCAGTTTTACTGCCGAATTCCCCAGCGACTTTAGCGACTGCCTTAAGGCACAGTTTCCAGACTATATGCAAAATGAACTAAGCGAGTAAAATTCATTCACGCAGACTATCTAAATCCTCGCCGCACGTGCAAAGTAAATTCATTTCACCAAGATACGGGTAGCAAATTCAGTATCTTTCTCCCTCTATCCATTTTTTTCTCCCTCTTTTTGTAGCGCCGAAATAATTCGATCCGGACAAACCCAGTAAAGAATTAAATGCAGCACGTCGGAAAGCCTTATTTCAAAATCAGTCTCGATTAATCACCAGAGGATTCACTGCTTGTTTTCACGAGCTCAAAATCATCAAACCAGCTTGTGCCACTACCATCCTGTTGAAGAAAAATTATGATATCGTGAACCCCATCGGGTGGTGGACCGACGAGTTCAGCAGTCAATTCAGTCCATTCATTTGTAGCACTGAGTCGTTCGCTGTAACTCATTGGAAAAATCTCAAGCGGCTGATGAAATAGGCGCCAGCCCAGTCCCAAATAGGTCCCATCTGCCACATCCTCAGTCTTCACCCAAATCGAAATTTTAAATCCAATGGAACGGGTCCAGTAGTCTGTAAATCCACCCTGCCCTTCGTAAGACATCACCCATTGTGACGAGCCGCTACTTCGCTTACAGATCTTCAGTGAGTGATTATCTGTACGGCCCATATCGTGGCACCATTCCGTTCCCTCTTCCATTCCTTCCGTAGGCTCCCAAAGGCATGGATCCGTAACACCATTCGTGGGTTCATTGAGTTTAATACCTTCAGCAAAGCTGTTTACTGGTAAGTGATAAGGCAATGCATTAAGTCCTCTGTAGTCGACTGACTCCCGCTCAGTTTTTGCTAAGAACATCGCATCTGCCTTATCATCGCCACAACGAAATAAACGAAATTGTTCATTTAAATTCTCCTTAAATTCGTCTTCGGTATATGACGGAAGAATATGCACATCGTAGCCCCAGTGGCAGACACTGATAGTGCTGCGCGGGCCAGTCTCTCCCATAAGCTGGATGGCTGGATTGTGTCCCGCTTCAAATGCCGGCATAAATAAGCCATCCCGCTTTATCCCTATTGCTGGGTCAACAGCTCGCGCCGCGATATGGTTTATTGGAATCTGCCAAATACTGTCATCAGTTAGTTCAGCAATAAAATGGCTATATCCTGGCTTCGTCCACATGCCAGAGAACTCCTGAGATGGACCGGGAAGATCCGCATACATTGGGTCCGATATTTCAAAAAACCAATTAGACATTTTTTCTTCAGTGTCCCTTTTCATGATAAGCAGCTCACAGTTAAAATCATAGATATAACTCATCGTTTCCTGGCAATAAGTCAGTGTCAGTGTGCGTATGGATTTCCCTACTCGCTCTTTATCTGTTGCGATAAATGTTAGAGAAAGCGTATCACTTTTTTCACCGGCAACTTCTAAACCAAGTAGCTCTACAGTCGTATAAATTCCTTTCGGCCCAAAGCGCCAATAGAGCGGTACAGATGCAAATAGAGGGCGCTGCCCTGGCTGAAGCTTTAGCTTTTGTAATAATAAGGGGCGCGGGCAATTGCCAAAATAAAGAAGTTCGTGCTGGGGCGCGTCGATCGTCGCATTTGAAAACTGGGCAATGGGTTCGTCATGATCGTATATCCAACGCTCTCCGAGGCAGGAGCCACCCAGAGTACGGAACGTAAAAGATGCCTTATGTTTTTTTAGATCCATATGCTGTATGCTTCTTGATTCGGGGGTTAAATACAATACAAGACTTATCATGCCAGATAATTAAACCACGTCAATACATTTAATCAGATCTTGTCTAAAAATTGATGGGGTGCGGGCAAAATAATTCACCCGTTTGACCATTCTCAAACAGAATCATGGCAGTGAATAATTCTATGGCTACCGGGGCTGACACCTTGCTCATTCGCGATCCTTTTTAAGGCCGTCGATACTGAAGCTTGTTCGGCAACAAGGATCTTCGTTGTTTTATTGTCTTAAAAGCATGTTCGGTTATACTAATACAATATGACTTAAGGCACTAACCCCCGGGAGACCATCCATGTTCCAGTTTTGCTGGATGCTTTGTATCAGTTTTATGTCCATTTCCCTGGAACTAATGCTTTCCAGATTCGGGCTGATTTTTCCGTCGGCACTTTTTCTGCTCTATTATATCGGAATTTCATACCGCCTGCAAACGGCAGTGTTTTTTGCAATGGCAGTCGCCGTAGTTGTAGAGCTTTATCTTGGCCGGCACCAGACCTCTTTGCCTCTGATCCTACCATTCGCTCTTGTCATCTTCTACTTCAAAAAATACGGTGACCGAACATCTGTTTTGATACCGATATTCATGGGATTTGTCTTTGCTGGAGTAAATAGCAGCTTTCTCTTTGTCTACGACTATGTCTCACTCAGAGGCTTTTATATTTCATATACAGGCATGCTTAAGATGATTGCTTACAGCAGCATTGCATCTGCCATCATCTTTCCTGTGGCAATTTATTGTTTGGATCTTCTTGCAGATAAAATGGAACTCTATCTCTATGAAAGGGAGGTCTCGCACATATGACGATTGATGACTTTTTCAGGGGCTACAGCAGTCGTTTAATATTTTTATTTATCTTCTGTCTATGCGCCCTAGGCATACTTACCAGTAAATTATATTATGAGCAGGTTCACCAGGGTGTTGAACATCAAAAACGAGTCAGCCGCCAGAGCATACGCGGCATACGCAAGCCCCCCCTACGCGGGCGAATTATTTCCGCAGATTCGTTTGTTCTTGCCGACAATAAGGTCTCCTACGAAGTCTTGTTTCATATAAATGAACTGCGTAAACCACGGGTTGTCGATACCCGCTTTAATATATTTGAGAAAATCGAAATGGTTACAGAGATTATTGGCCGAACTTCCCTGCTTGAGCCAAATCTGGAAAAAGCAAAAAATGGCAATACAGACTATCAAAAGTTGCTTTCACTGGCATTGGTACAGCGAAAGTATTTGATAAAGCGCTGGGCCAAGCTGGCTCGCAAGCAACGCGAATCGCTGCTGAGCGATGTGGATATTATTCTCAGTAGCCGAATTGAAAAAAATATTCGCGACTGGCTGATCATTCAGAAGATTCGCAAACACCTCTCCTGGTATCCGGCATTACCTTTGAAGGTATTTGATGAATTGACGCCCGATGAATTGGCCCGTTTATCTGAACACATGCCGGGAATTCCAGGCGTGGAAATTGCCATAGGCAGCAAACGAATCTATCCCAACGGCGATATTTGTGCACATCTTCTGGGTTATACGACACGTTATTATCCAACTCGCGAGGAGGTCAGGCAAGCGTATTTCTTTTATCCGGAATATGATGGCAAAAGGGGGCTGGAGCTTAAATACGAAGACTATCTGAAAGGCGAAGTGGGCTTTCAGCTCGTACGAGTCGATAGTTCTGGATTTTACCAGGAAGAGATGGAGGATGGGCCAATTGGCTATAACGATCTGCAAAAACCGATAGAGCCAATTCATGGCAAAGACCTCTTCTTAACGATTGACAGTCGGGCTCAAAAAGCGGCCCATTGGGCCATGCAGGGTAAACGTGGCGCACTGGTTATGCTCGATGTAAATACCGGTGCGGTAAAAGCAATGGTCTCTGCTCCATCCTATAATCTAAATACATTTCGCAAGCACTATTCAGTCATCAGCAAGGATACCAATAAACCACTGATTAATCGTGCCCTGCTTGCCGATAAAATGCCGGGTTCGATCGTCAAACCATTAATGGCATTAAATATTCTCTTGAACGATGTAAAACAACACAATACGATTTACGAATGTATCGGGTATTACCAACTGGGTAAAAGGAGAATTCATTGTCATAATCGCAGCGGTCACGGCTTGTTGCATATGCTTAAGGCAATTGAAGTCTCCTGCAATCCATATTTTATCGAATCAGGACTACAGCTCGGCATTGGCAATGTGCAGTCTTTTTATGAAGCAGCCGGCATTGGCCAGAAAACCGGCTTTGAACTCCATTCTGGCAAAGGTATTTTGCCGGGTAAGTCAGAACGGTTTCCACGTTGGATAAAAAGCGATACAGCATTTGTTTCTATGGGGCAAGGCAAAATCACTGTAAGTCCGTTACAAGTGGCAATGTATACTGCAGCAATAGCCAACGGGGGCACACTTTACCGGCCCTATATCGTCAACGAAATTCGCGACCATTCCGGGTTGCTCGTTAAAAAAACAGAGCCCCATATCAACAATAAATTGCCGATAAAACAACTGGACCTCAAGCGCATCCAAGCCGGTATGTATAAAGTGGTGCATGGCGATGATGCGTCAGCACCGATATGTGCAAATTTGCCAGTGAAAGTCGCAGGTAAAACCGGTACTGCAGAATTGGGACGTGGGAAAAAAAATACCTGGTTTATTTGCTATGGACCTTTTGAAAATCCCGAGTTTGCAATCGCTGTTTTGGTTGAAGGTGGTATCTCTGGAGGTCGTTCTGCTGCACCTGTTGCGCGGCGTTTTCTGGACCGCTACTTAAGAGAGCGTTCAGAGGCAAAGAATGAGACTATTCAATCTAGAATTGATTGAATATCTACAAAATTCAAATATGATCATTCCAGTAAAGCTGAATAAGTTGAAGGAAATAAAACACGTTGTCTGAGCTCAGAGAATCCCACAGAAATATATCTTTAGTATCTGCCACAGGTATTGGTGTAGGCGCCATAGTTGGTGGCGGTATCCTTGCGCTTGGTGGTGTGGCACTGGCCCACGCTGGCCCGGCAACAATCATCGCTTATATCTTAAATGCCGGCATCGCATTTTTAACTGCTTTAAGTTTCGCTGAAATGTCCTCATCATTTCCGGAAAATGGCGGCGCTTATACATTTTCAAAAAAAGTCCTCTCGGTTCGGTCGGCATTTTCCATGGGCTGGATTCTGTGGTTTGCATCCATTGCTGCCGGCGTCTTATATGCCCTGGGATTTGCAGTATATGCCACCAGTGCCCTAGAAACACTTATGCCAAATGCCCAATGGGTTTCCTGGCGCTCAACCCAGCTCTCGCTCGCAGTTATCCCTTTAATTTTTTACACCTGGATGCTTACGACAAAATCAGAAGGTTCAGGAAAAGTAGAAACCATTGGCAAACTGGTCATCTTCACGCTTATTATTTTAGGCGGTATCTATCTTATCGGCACAAATGAAGAGCTTTCGATTGCCACAGCAATACAACCGTTCAGTCCCGGTGGTGCTAGCGGTATTCTCATCGCCATGGGATTTACTTTTATTACCCTGCAGGGTTTCGATATTATTTCGTCCGTTGGCGGAGAAGTAAAAAATCCGCGAAAAAATATCCCCAAGGCCATTTTTATCTCTTTGGGAATTGCTCTGGCCATTTACATCCCCTTGTTGATTGTCATCTGTCTCGTTGGGGTACCCGGAGAATATGCCTCGATCACAGAATTTGCGAAAAAATATCCAGAAACAGTGATTGCCGAATCCGTGCGCTTCATGTTTGGCAGTGTGGGTTATTGGCTCATCATTATCGCAGCCATATTGTCGATGCTCTCCGCCCTCTTTGCCAATATGCTGGCCGCATCACGAATTTCTTTTTCCATGGCCAGCGACCGTACCCTGCCCCGCGACCTCAGCAAGAAAAACAAAAATCAAAAGCCCGTGCGGGCGATTTGGGCAGGCTCTCTGCTGATTTTCATTATGTTGCTCATTGTTCCCGACCTGGCATCTGCCGGAGCAGCAGCCAGCTTAATATTCCTCTTATCATTTACCCTCACTCATATTACCTGCATCCTGGCTCGAAAACGCAGCGGTACGAAACATGAAGATTCGTTCCGAATGCCGTTTTTTCCTCTCTTGCCTATTATTGGCATGATCAGTTGCGCCGCTCTGGCATTATTCCAGGGACTGTCTGTTCCTACAGCAGGAATGATCGCCGGCCTCTGGCTCGTCTTGGGTTTTATCTTTTACTTCACAACACTGGCGGATAGAGCCGGGGTGATTGATGCACGGTATTTGGCAGAGGACCCAAACCTCATCAAGCTTCGTGGCAATAGCCCGCTTGTCCTTGTGCCTTTGGCAAATCCGGCCAATGCCCAATCAATGATCGAAGTTGCACATGCATTAACGCCACACAAAATTGGCAAAGTTCTGCTCCTGTCGATTATCCGCAATATTGAAGACCTCGAAACGACGGACCGGGTTCCGGCCCAGGATGTATTAATGTTGAGTCTGAAAGCCGCTTTGCAAAAAGATATCAAACCTGAAGCAATGGTCTCCGTAGCAGACGAGATCTGGCAAGAAATCAAGCGAATCGCCCATGTGCATCAATGTGAAAGCCTGCTGCTCGGTATCGGCGACCTGGACATCACTGAGATAGAACCCATGGATCGCTTAATCAATGAAGTACAAAGCGATGTGGTTTTGGTGAAAGCACCATTTGGCTGGCATCTGGGCGATTCCCAAAAAGTCCTTGTAACCGTATCCGGACATGGCGAAAATGATATCTTACGGGCGCGTCTGCTTGCCAGCATCTGTAGCACAAATACGCATGAAATAACCTACATTCGTGTCGTCCCGGAAAAAACGACCTTGAAGAAGTATGATAAATATGTCGAAGAATTGATGTATTCTGCCGAAGATGAATCACCCATAAAAGCCCATCTTAAAGTTATAAAATCGGACTCCCCTCTCGAAGTGATCAAGTCTGAAGCACAGAAAAGCGATGTGGTTATTCTCGGTATAAACCGTGTGGCCGATCGTAAAGCAATCAGTCCATTTGCAGCGGAGATTGCCAAAGTAACAAAAGGTGCTACCATCATTATCAGTCGAAATGATAAAGGGAAATTATGAAAATAGTTGTGCTAGATACCATGCCGTTAAACCCAGGTGATCTCTCCTGGGATAGCCTAGAAGCCCTGGGCGAACTTGTGCTCTACGAAAATACCGCGCCTGAAGAAGTCGCCAAACGAATTGAAGATGCAGAGGCAATCTTCAGTAACAAAGTGACTGTTAACAGTGCAGCTATTAGCCAGGCAAAAAACTTGCGCTATATCGGAGTCACTGCGACCGGCTATAATAATATTGATGTCGATGCAGCTACAGAACGCCAGATACCTGTCTGCAATGTTCCGGGATATGGAACCACGGCCGTCGCTCAGGCAACTATTGCCATGTTGCTCTGTTGCACAAACCATGTACACCATCATCACCTCGATGTGCAAGATGGAAAATGGCAGGAGTCCGAGAGCTTTAGTTTTTGGACAAAGCCGCTGGTAGAACTATCTGGAAAAAACCTGTGCATTATTGGCTATGGCGATATTGGCAAAAATGTTGCTGCTATTGCCAACATGCTCGGTATGAACATTATAATCGCACAAATTCCCGGACGCCCGGAAAGCCCTGATAAAACAGAATTGCTCGAAGCCCTTGCCATGGCCGATGTTGTTAGCCTGCACTGTCCATTATCTGAAATGACCGATAAATTGATAAACGCAGAAACCCTCAAGCACTTTAAAAAAAGCGCCATATTGCTCAATACCGGCCGGGGCGATCTGGTTCATGAGCAGGAACTCGCCGATGCATTGAATAATGACGAACTGGCAGCCTATGCCGGTGATGTATTAAGTAGCGAGCCGCCTGCAGCGGATAACCCGCTCTTGTCAGCGAAAAATTGCATCATTACACCACACCAGGCATGGGCAACAAAAGAATCGCGGCAACGTTTATTAGATATGACGGTTGAAAACCTCAGCTCGTTTATCAATGGCACAGCCATTAACTGCGTGAACTTATAAACATCTCACGACGCTCAGAAGTAGGCGCGGAGGGCCCTTGCTGCGTTATTGCGGGTACACTTGAAACAGTATTCATGCAAGATTTTATCCTTATCACCATCCGCGGAGCTTGCAACTCTCAATAATTGCGGGTTTAATATTTATCCATGACTAAACGTAGCCCAGCTTGTTCGGCTACGTTTCAATTCTCCGGCTTGTCCGGAGAAGTTTCTTGTTCTGGGTTATAATTTGGCCTGTCTAAAGATTCAGAATTGAATAACTGTTCACCCCGCATGACATGCACAATGAAAACTGTATCCTGACTTGAATCTGTTCTATAAAAAATCCGACACGGGGGAATAACTAATTCTCTATACGTTTCTTCTGGAACCAATTCGCTTGGAACTTTCCCCATTTCAGGAAACCTTTCTAACAAATCAGTATCCTTGAATACTTTTTGAACATATTTTGAGGCAGCAAGTGGTTTATCAAGCGCGATGTAATCAGCAATCCTATCTAAATCATCTAAAGCAGGGACAGACCAAACTATTCGAGCCATTTATTCAGTCTTTTCTTAGCCTGGTCTTGAGTGTATGTACGACCTTCCTGGATCGCTTTCTCTCCAAGCGCAATGCCTTCCATGATTTTCAAGCGATCTTGTTGCAGTTCATAGGTTTGGACATCAACAAGATATGCAGCGGGTTTGCCATGTTCTGTAACTAGCACAGGCTCATGATCTTCTGCCAATTGAGCTAGTATTTTGGTGGCCTCTCGCTTCAATTTTGTTACAATTGTTGTTTTCATAGTGATACTATAGTGATACTTCTTGGCTAAGTCAAGATAAATTGCTGCTTTTATACTCCAGAACACCGAAGTCACCGGATTCGAAGAGCGAAGTGATGAGAATTCCGTGTGCACTGAATTGTTAGCAAACGCTTGCTAATGCTCACGTTTGCTTGTTGATTTAAAACTTTTGTTAGCAGATATTTCCGCCATTACTGTCCTGATGGGCTTCCAACACGCTGACCTTCGACGTTCATTCGGAATTTGAGTCTTCAGCCCATAGAGTATGAATAGTGAGAGAAGTGCAGAGACCATTCCACCAATTGCTATTCCCATTGATTTCCACCCTTTCTTATCCTAACGTTGCAAATCACCAGCTACTTGCGACTATAGCCAGTGACTTCATTTTACCTGATTGACATCATCCCGCCAATAGTCTTCCGCCTGCGCTGACGGCGTCTTCCAGTCGACGATGTCGTCACTGTAGGCGAAGCCAATATTTGTCTGCAGTGGATGCCAGCCGTCTCTGTAGTTGAAATCATTTCTGAAGACCATCACGTAGCGCCCCTGGTATTTCGGAACTACGCTTTTTGACAAAGTTATCGGAAAGCAAGGGGACTGTGATTTGTGCTGCCCATTTATTCCAAAGTGAGACAGGAGCCTGACGTTCACTTTTGTTGTGGCTAGCATTATAGCCGAACTTTCCAATGCCATTAGTTCCCTTTTTGAGAACCATATGTGCATAACCACGAACTCCGACATTCGGGTCGTCCAAAAGCTTAACCAGTGTCTGGATAATTTTCCTGTCGTCGTACATATTGCCCGCTACCATAAATTCATAAGATCTTGAAATCGCAGTTATAAGTTGAAATCTGATGTACTGACTGAGGGATGGATCGAGCACCGTATCGGTTAAAATCTTCTGGGCATCGAGTTGACGCCATTTTGCATAAGTTCCGAGAACATGACAAGCATTGAATCTTACATCCTTCTCTCTTTTTGGATCTCTAATTAATTCTCCAAGTTTTGCAATAAAGGCAGGGCCATAGCTTGTCGTATAGCCACTTGTTACGGCAGCGACTCGAACATCGACGAATTTAGAATCGAATGCTTTAATGAGTGCCTTTCCTCCTTGGTGACCACCGATACGAGAGGCTTCCTTAATGAGTGCAATGGCCTGAGTGCTTGCCATAGTACTGATGTTTTTTTCTATTGTCGCGAGCGTTTTTCTATCAGTTTCATTCAGAGGGAGTATTTTATTGCGAGTAGCATTGATCCATGCGAAGACGTCATCATTCACAGCAAAATTAACAGGCTTACCCTGGAAAACTCCAGCGTGATTCACTCCATCCAATTCGCGGTAGATGAATCTTAACCCTATTTTTCCTAATTCCCTCGTAAAAGATCTTGTTAGATTGACATCGATAACATAGTCTCTGTCGCCATGAACATGGTAGAACTCTGGTAAGTATTCAGATAAATTTACTTTCCTGTCTCTGCTTTTAGGCAGGTATTCGGTCAAGGATTTCTTACTGAAGTCTACGCTGTAATCGATTCTGGTTCCTTTAGATTGTTTGAGCTTTACCCAATCTTGATTTGGGTACCCTCCCAGAGACTTACTTGTCCAATCCGGGCTATGTGCACCGGCGAAAGCAGTTACAGTGGCAAAGTGTTTTAGATTGTTCCAAATAAAACGAGTAGCCATGAATCCACCTCTTGACCATCCTATAATGTGAACCCGCCGCGAATCGATTGGATAGGTTTTCATAGCCCACTGAAATGTTTGGTATGATGGTTCGTGATCGGCTATTTCCCAATCACCCAAGTGCTCTTTGTACCCCTTTGGCCCACGCGATTTGAGACCAATAATCACGTAGTCATCCAGTACTTTTTGTCGCTCCAAAAAGGTTTTTGATGGCCAATTAACCATGGAGCTCTCGTTACCGCCATGAGGATGAAAGGCGAGAATCAGGCCAAGTGTTTTTTCTTTCGGTAATTTCTTTGGCACCTGTGCTTTGAACTTCATAGCTTTACCATTACCAAATTTAAGTGTATATATGAAGATTCCCGTTCGCGGACCTTCTTCGCCATAGGACGTACTAATTAAGCCTACCAAAAGTAAAGTGACCAACATGTGGACATAAAATTTGCGTACAGTCATGATTAATTCCTTATTCGTAATCGACTAGAAGTTGATTTTCATCAACATCAGGCTGCATGAGTTTGACCACCCGATGAGAAGAAATCTTTTGGTCCAGCTTCAGATACACTGATTAATCCTATGATGCTAACGTCTAACGTCACCGACCGCCGAAGGTGGTTGGGTGAATGCATTTGTTAGCAATTTTTTCATATGTTTAATGCCCATTTAGAATATTTCTCAGGAAAGTTTTTATTGAACATCGACGTCTTATTATTTATTGATCCTAAGACATTCTTCTTCATTTCATTGCAATCAATCCATCTGAAACATTCTGTTGAATACAGAGGTAATAAGGAAAGGGTACATGGAGGACAGCAGAACTCACCTTTGACTCCATCACTGTTAAATTGATCCCTCATAACATAGAATAGAATATCCATGGCAAGTTCTTCATAAACGATATTCTCTTTTCTATAGTTTTTTCCAAATGCTTTTCGAGCTAACAGTAAACTATGACATCTTAATGCCGTTATTCTTGACGCACTGCCAATCTTTTCACCTGTGGGTAAACTTATTTTCGCTGGGACATCCCTATTTCCTATTTTCTCAATTAGCCTTGGCAATTCTTTTGATATCATTTTCTTATCATTAGCGTATAACTTTTCCCCAGATCCAATCTGGATCATAAATGTATTTAACTCGTCAATATTCATGATTTCCTTTTGCTAACGTCCCGCCTCAGGCCGAAGCACGAGTACTGGAGGCGCTTGTTCAAGTAAGCCGCTTCGCGGCAGTTTAAGTTTCTTCTGTTCATAAGTTCCCTCTACAATAGCACATCTTTCCTGTAAATTAAGTTTTCTTCTCATAAGAATCATTTCACATAGACTTTGTCTTCAT
>JABSQK010000383.1 GCA_013215875.1 Lentisphaeria bacterium | reverse complement strand
GGCTTCTTTTTTCTCAGATGCCGGTTCTTTGCCTGTGCTACTATCCGAGTCTGATTTCCCTGGTAAAAGTGGTGCAGGCGCAGTTTTATCTCCTGCTGTTTTGCCCATAGAGGGTTCAGGGGGGTTCCCGGTAGATTTGTCTGGGTTATTCAATAAGCCTTTTGCTTCTGTACTCTTCTTATGAACCTGTAGCATAGCAATTGCCATCACATTCACGAAAAACAGTATAGAGAGAAAGATTGTTGCTTTCATAAGCATACCCACGGCATCTGCACCCAGTGTTTGTTCAACAGATGAATTCGTCGTTGCCAAACCACCAAGACCGCCACCGCTCTTGCTGCGCTGCATCAAAATAATAAAAATGAGCAGTACTGCTATCGTTACTACTGAGACATATAAAACATTTGAAACTATATCAATCATAATTTTCCTGTGCTAAATTGAAGCGCTGAATATAGGTCTATGTGAATAATGCGCAAGTCATTTGAGCGATGTTTGAGCCTAAAAAAATCCTCGGAATGCAGCACTGTGTAGTATCGAAAATCTCCTGCTTGTGCTTAATTTACGAACTAGGAGTCTGTCGGACTTATGGATTTCGAAGCGAAAAATTAGATAAATGAATCAGATTTGATTCAAAAAAAAGGCAAATATGGACATATCAAACGCATTTTAATGGATCGGATGTGTGAAATTTTGCCATTTTTATAGCCGGAATAGCTGAGTCCGACAGACTCCTAGCCTGCTTCATTTCCATTTTTCTTAAAAAGATTATGCAAAACACGTGAATATATTTCCATATCAGCTAGCTGAAATTGGATCGCGCTGCTAAAACCAAGGGAAAGTAACGCGGAACGACCTAAATTTGTATCTATTTCACCTACAGCATAGTCCACATCTTCGACAGTAATTTTGCTGGCTCCATTTGCGATGGCACGCCATTTTGCCAAAGCGACAATAAGTGTATAGGATACAAAGAGCAGCCTCATTCCCCTGAAAAAAGTTAAATTATAATGAGTCGGACCAAAAAATTGCCAGCTTTGCAGGCGTATTTTTATGAGATCGAAACAGAGTTCCCAGACATCCGAGTCCGACATATCTATTTCAGTGCCGAAGAGTAGGCTCCGGTCCATTGCATAATCCGGATGATCCGCACCAAATTCTCGTAAATTGATATTGCCAAAGAAGAGTTTCGTCAGCTCCTTAAAACGACGAAGCCGAGTCATCGCCCCCTTATGAATGATTTCCTCATCGCGCCGTAAAAAACTTGTCAGGATTGTTAAAAAGCGCCATACAATACTGCGGCTTATTTTCATTTCGGTCGCTGCTTTTATTTTGGCATCTTCTATTAAACGCTCCCAAAAGGATGGGAAAAGTTCCCTTAAGTCCATTTCGTTTATAAATTCGCTGCCAAGTTTTTCTATACGGTCCAGAGCCATCATGGAAAGAATCATTTTTTCCATTGCTTGAAGTTCGGTATTATTAAAGATGTTTTGATAAAATGAACGCATTATCTGCGACATTTTTTCCTGGCTTAAGCCCGCACATAATTCGCTATCGAAGTCCGGGCTCTTTTCCAGTTCCATTTCATCAATAAAGCTGCGAATATCCCGCATTCGATTGGCAATCGAATTACCATTATTTTCTCTCACTGCCGGGCATTCAAAACGCCCTATTACAGAATAATTGCCTTTAAATGTTTGCGAAATGTTATAGGGAAAAACCTTACAGCCAAGCGGTTTTGCATCGTAGCCAAATTTCTCATGAATGCGGCACATCTCTGTATCGAGATTCAAATAGACACAAGCATCTTCTTTTTCTTGATGGGCAATATAAGTTGTTGAATTAATTTCCACATCCCGTTTATTAGGCAGATCCATATCAGATGGCCACTTGAACGTATCCAGCCGTTTAAGATCATCATCTGTGAGATAAACATATTTTTTCCGGCAGCACTTCCCGCAACTGGTACAGTTGTAGTTCCAGTCAGGAATTTCAATATTTTTTGCGGCGACCATATGTCTTATTTTTTCTGCTTCGCGAGGTGTTTAAATACATCAAACTTATTTGCTTTACGCCGTTTAGATTTGCTGTTCCAGAAATCGAGGAAATCTTTTTGCAGTTCATCCATATCCACAACTTTTACCGATGCATCTGCTGCTGCTTTCCAGTCAAGCGTTTCAGCAAGAACCTCTTTTAGTTTTGGCAATATTTTGTCATACTCTTTTTGGGGATATAAATGTGTGGCCTTGTTGAGAAAATATGCCAGTGCCCACGCTCTTGGATAACAAAATTCGATATTGCCCGCCCTGTAAAACACCTTATATTCCATCGTCATTAATTTTTTGAGATTGAGCGGCTTTCTCTTAAGACCTGCTTTGAAGGAGGCCAATCTAAGTTTATCCTCCTTAATTTTAACTGCCTTTTTTCCGCGATCAATGTCTACAGATTCAAACAAACTTGCATGGCCTTCGCTAAACCATATAGGCGGGTTACTCTCCAAGGCATAAAATGCATATTGGTGAAATGCTTCATGATAACAGGTGCCAAGAATTATTTCTCTGGCAAGTTTTTTACTATTTACATCGGGTGGTGAAATGACCAGCTCCCGCCGTGTTGGCAACCATATACCTCCGCTCCACTCAAAGCCCTTGGGGATATAGGCAAGATACTCGGAACGGGTATTAAACACGGTAACGACATTTATCGCATCGAGCTTTTTATTCATCGGGATAAATTTTTCATATTGTTTACGTAGAATTTCAATATTCATATGAATGGTCCGTACAAGTTTGTTACTTTT
>JABSQK010000382.1 GCA_013215875.1 Lentisphaeria bacterium | reverse complement strand
TTCAATATCTGTCGGGGAAATGGCATTCTCTATGGCAATAAAACCATCGTCCATAAAGGTAGACCACTGCTCTTCCGTAAAACCCTCTGGTGCACGTTTATAGTTTTCGCTCATTTCTTTTCTCCGCTGACCTTATTTTGGGTCTGGGTAGTTTCTTTTTTAGGGCTGATTTTTTTCAAAAGCTTGCGTCCACCGACCCCAATGAAAAAGACCAGGGTAAGTACGAGTACACTATTCGAAAACCAGCGATTCTTCATATCCGCTCCGACCCAACTTTCACGGTTATTCATTATTAAAAGTACGGCAGCCAACAACGGCATGAAAAAAGCACCGAAGACAGCGTAGATCAACTGCATCTGAGTGAAACTATACATTAAGCCGACCATCGGTACCAGGGTGATTGCGAAAAGATAGCCGCGGTAAGCGCTGCCTTTTTCATCGATGATCGTCATTTTTTTCGGACCAGAATCTGTTGGTGTTTTAAGTTCTTTTGTCAGTCTGCAGAAATCAGCGAAAATATAAGGCACCGCCTGCCAGACCCCAAGCAGGCTGCTGAAAAGAGCGCCAAAGGCACCAATGAGAAAGAGCCAGCGCCCTGCCGGTCCCAGAGGCTTCTCGAGTGCATCTGCAAGGGTAACAATAAGCCCGGCCCCTTTCCCTTCTACTTGAATCTCACTACCGATAATCACCATCGCTATACCAAATAGTGCCGTGGCAATATAGGCGACGGCAAGATCGAGGCGGCAGGTTTTAAGATCAGATTTGTCAGTGCGTCCTTTTTCACGAATCCAGTAACCATAGCATAAGACGGTAAGTGTGCCGCCCACTCCGCCCATGAGTGCCAGGGTCCAGCCCAGGCCACCGGCGGGTATTTGCGGTGTAAGCAATCCTTGAAAAACCCCGCCCCAATCCTTGCAGATTAGCAAAGCGGTGGTGATGACAATAACAAACATGACAACAATGGTGACATTCATAATACGTTCGAAAAGCTTGAAGCCGCCGAGCATGACCAGGCCGCATCCGGCCAGGCTTGCGGCAATACCGAAGACAACCTTTGCCGTGGACGCCTTATCAAATATTGGAATCATAGCATGTAGTGTAACGCCGCAAGCACCCATGAGAGCCACGCCAACGTAATAGCTCCAGATCAGCAAATAGACGATGAATAAGTACTGTACCGGTTTACCTAATCGCAGGATTGCTCCTTCCAGTAATGTCTGTCCCGTAGCTAACTGCCAGCGTGTTAACCCCTCGTTGAGGACGTATTTAAGAAACGCCCCGAGTGGTACAGACCAGAGAATGGCCAAGCCCACATTGCTACCTGCAAGGGCACCAGAGGCGAGATCACCGGCCCCGACACCCGTTGCAGCAACCAAAAGACCTGGCCCAATCGTCAACAGGAAGATAGATAATTTTTTGCGTTTTTGATCCATTCCCCAGTATACCGTGCGAAAATATGAAAGCCAAATCCGTCTGGAAAGAAAATGCCAATAAGATACATATCCTTGACGACCCATTGTCTCTACATAATGTTAGTCTTGATTCTAATAAAAAAAATGGAGAAATACTTATGAAAAAATGCATCGCAGCAATTCTCGTTTTAATGGTTTCATTTCAGGTCCAGGCAAAGGAAAAAGCCGAAACTGCCGAAGACGGCTTAAAAAATATTATCGCATTGTATAAGGCAAAGGATTTCAGTACCTTGATCAAAACCCGCTATACTGAGATTCATAAAACCAAATCGAAAGAAGATATAGATAAGCTCGTTGCCATGTTTACAAAACGCTTTGGTAATGAAGCGAAGTTAAATCAGATTATTGGCTTTCTTGAATCTGCTGCGAAGGCAAAGGCAAAATTAATCAAGGAAGAGAAACCCCAGAAAACTGAAACAGGTAATGTGGCTGTTTTCAAAGCGAAACTTGGTGAAAAAGAAATCGACTACAAACTTTACAAGATGAAAACCGGACTATGGGGATTTCATCTCTAGACTGGCTGTGCTGGAAATAAAATGAAACAAGCAATATTGAATCTGATTCTATTCCTTATGATGACGACACATCCGTTTGCTGCTGAAAAAGTTGATCCTGAACTCATTATAAAAAAAATGTTTACCGAGGATGTGAATCGGGTTGATCGGTTTTTCACTCAAGCCTTTTTAAACCAAGTTCCTAAAAAGAAATTAATCGAAATAATTACGTTTTATAAAATAAAATTGGGCATGTTCAAAAAAGCCGTGGCCATAGGGACGGGGCAAAAATACACTCTGCATTTTGAGAGAGGAACGACAGTTTGCACTATCTATATAGATGACAAAAGCAAAATCACTGGCATTTGGTTTGCCGGGATATTTTTCAAAAACGATTCCTTAAAAAAAATCCTAGTAAAGGCTACATCTATTCCGGGTGATATATCGATCACTCTGATAAAAAACAATAAGGAACTCTTGATTAGCTTAGCCAGTGACAAGGCAATGTCTTCAGCTTCAAGTGCAAAATTATACATACTAAAAAAACTGACTGCCCAGGTGAAGTCAGGTAAAAACAAATGGGAAGATACTCTGAAACTAGAGGACAAATACAAATCGCTTCCCACCGGTATTCTTCAGACTTGGCCAGCAGGCAGTGAACTCACTTTGAGAACGCTTGCCAACTTGATGATTTCAAAAAGCGATAACACTGCATCAGATCACCTGCTTTTTTTCCTGGGTCGTGTAAATGTGGAAGCTATCTCACCCAAGCGGATAAAGCCCTTTATATCAACAGGTGAGCTTTTTAAGCTCAAATGGGGATTAAACAAAAAAGACCGAGACGCCTATATCAAAGCTCCACTTAAAGAAAAACGTAAGATGCTGAAGGCCCTTGAGAGCATGAAAAGAACTGCCATCAGGTTTGAAAACAAAAATGTAGCTGTTAAGGAAATCGAGTGGCTGATCAGCACGGGAGAATTATGCCAAACAATTTATGAACTGCGAAACAACAGTTCAATTGCTATCAATCCCGGTTTGGCAGAAAAAAGCAACTGGCATTTAGTCGGGTTCAAAGGTGGCTCAGAGCCGGGTGTTCTGCAATATACCCATGTCCTAAAAAAAACGAAAGACGGAGACATTTTTGCGCTCTCAGCAACTTTAAACCATCCCAGTCAGCAGGTGGACCATAAAAATTTCAGCGCCCTAATTCAGCGCATTATCTCATTGATACATTCCGGAAAATTGGATCAATAATAGCACGACGAGCAGATGTGCTAACTGAGCGAAATTGTTTTTATTCTTTCTCCTGGTCATTCAGTGGAACTTTGATTTCGAATACGTCGACTGTTGAGTCCCATTTTGAAACGGCGATACGTTTAGCAGATGGGGAAAACCGTACGGATTGAATTACAATGCCGAGATCTTTCTCGAATACTATTTTCTTTGTTTTAATGTTCCAAATTTTAAGAAC
>JABSQK010000381.1 GCA_013215875.1 Lentisphaeria bacterium | reverse complement strand
CCTATATTTCAATGATTTTCGTATACAGGTAATAGTCCCCTGGAAGCTAAATCAGCTACCTTTACATGTTACAAATCGTTCTTCGAGCCAGTCGCGGGTAAGGCGAATCGCATGTAAGTCCATTACATCCGGGTCCAACCATTCCCATTGATCTTTGCGATTGGGGCCGTACACGCCATAGGTAATGATTGCCGTATTATCATCGACAAAATCCATACCCATATCGAAAAAATTAAATTCGTCACGATGTCCAAGGATGCCCAAGTGGGTCCAGGTTCTGCCGCGGTCCGTGGAGTATCCCAGACACAGGGGTGTCCGCACACCGTAGTGATGATGCTTGGGATCATACTCTGAATCCACCCAGAGTATGAGCAGATGATCTGTCCCCGGCAAGCAGCGGAGACAGCTCGCCGATTCCGGCGCGCGCAGGCCGCTGGTCTGTGCCAGGCTCCAGGTCTCACCACCGTCCGTTGAGCGGGAGAGAAACAGCGCACCTAACTGGGTGCGGATCGACATGATCAGTTCCCCATCGGGCAATTCGGCAACGGACGGTTCCATAGCCCCGCGCATAGGCAGATCCACGTCCCCGGGCGCCTTACGCCAGGACTTACCTTCATCGTCAGAAAGCATGCAGGAAACAATATTGTGCTGGGTAAATTGCCCGCCGGTGCCATAATGAAAAGGTGCCAGCAAGCGGCCTGACTTCAGTTCCAAGAGACTCGTCGCACCACCCTGCATCCAGTTCCCTTCGGTTTTCTGCCAAAGAAATCCGGCGGATTCAAAATTTTCGTCGTCAGGGGAACGAAACAGTTCCATACTGCTGCTGGCACTTTCAAGTTGCCCATCTGGTGGCCGGTGGGCCCGCATACACATCAGGAGCAGGTCACCAGAGGCCAGACGCCGTAGGGCTGGGGCCTGCACATTAAAATCTGTTTCAAGATGGGGTTTAACCAGGACCCGTTCATCTCCCCAGCTGCGACCGTCATCATTAGAAAATTTTGCTGCGATCTCAATCTCCCCGTAGTCTTCGCTGCCATGTTTATTGGCGGTGTATTTCTGCC
Organism: Lentisphaeria bacterium; assembly: GCA_013215875.1. GTDB lineage: Bacteria > Verrucomicrobiota > Lentisphaeria > JABSQK01 > JABSQK01 > JABSQK01. Next base: position 2,494 of record JABSQK010000381.1, on the reverse strand, counting down.
AGGCCACCATCAAACGACCATCTTTAAGCCGAGCCACAGAGCCCATGTCGTTGCGGGGACTATTTGCGTCAACCTGACGGACGACCGCGTATTCCAGGCCCGGCATTACCTCAATGGGATAGCTGGATCCTGCAAAACGAACCGTTTCAAAAGTCTTTAGCGTTTCATTAGTCATTTACTTACTCTCTATTTTTTGATTTTAATATAAGCGAGTTCCCCTGCAATAAAAAATGACCAGTGCAGTGACATCCAAGCGAACAGTGTCTTGCCTTGTTTATTATCTGTCATTAAAATACTTTTTAAATGGCACATCTTCAATTTTTATTCATTAGGACATTGTATTCAAAAAGGATTCCTTTTTTTCGTTATTGATATGATAATCCCTGGTAAATAAGATCGTTATCGTAGCCAGCGCCAGAACAAATAATATAACGTCCCGCCTCAGGCCGAAGCATGAGGGCTGGGGGGCGCTTGTTTTGAGTTTTAATTATTTGTTTCATCCAATACATATCCTCCCAGTTTCCACTCTTTGTACTCAAAATATGTTCCAAAAATACCAAATATGATAAAAAGAATAATACCTAGACTTACGATTTTTAATATAAATGCAAATATAGAACTGATTGCTAACATAAAAAATACATATACAATAATTTTCTTAAACATTGCTTCTAGTTTCACATTCGCTCGCAACTTTGATTTGCAATTAGAGCATTTAATTTTCCTTGGGTCAATAATTAAGGTAAATCTAAGAAAACTAATCGCTTGACCGCCACACATTGGACAGGGCATAATTTTACTTTTTTCAGCAGCAAAGACTTTCCCTTTGTATGAAACTCCCTCTCTCAATTTCTGCAGATAAGTTTCCTTGCATCTTCCACAAACTAATGTCCCATCAAAGCTTGCTAGGGACATCTCCTCGAACTCATCGAGGCATTCGGTACAAATTTCTTTCTTACTCATAACGTTTTAAGTCTCAGGCTTGTCCGGAGAAGTTTCTTGTTCTGCATTGTTTTTTAATCTGTTGAATAAAAGCGTCCCTTTACCTCCTCCATAGAGAGAAAGTTTATTTGGTGCAGCTAAGTGCAGTCGGCAACCATTCCTAAATGGAAGATAATTGGATTTATTAATTTTTGGAGCCATGAAAAGCGAATGTCTTTTAATTATACTTGGTCCTTCCATTACCAAGTTACCCCCTTCAAAATATTGATACAATTTACTCGTTATAATAAGGCGTTCACTATATAGGCCTTTTATGGGTTTTCCCCTAACCCATTCACCAATGAACAACTCATCTGGTTGGTATTTCGGTTTTGAGACCGGATCTGTCCAAGTCCAATTAAAGTTTTTTCCCTTTATAATTATTTGCTGTGGTATTCTATACTGATAGACCGCAATAACCCTATTGTTGACATCGAAACTGTTATCCTCAAAAAAAACATCATATGCCTTTCCAGAAATATAATACGTAATTGCGGCTCTGCTTACACCATTTATTTCATGAGTTCTACCTATATAACGAGTCTTTGTAAATTTATTAATCTCATTGCGGGTCATCCCTGATCGTATCTTGTATGATTTGTTTTCGAGATGACGAGTGTAGCCCGGTAAAGATTTCCAAGCTGCATAATCTGGACTTGATTTTAACTCGCTGGAACTTGTGCATCCAACCAACAATATCATTAGCGAGAAAATAGTTAGTATTAATTTCATCATTTTATTCCCCATACATACCGTTTTAGCTCAGCAGTTTCTAGTCAACCATCGGATTCCAAGAACCGACAGTTCTGGCGGGAATCAGAGGGTCTCTGTTCTTCTCTAGAGACCTCCCCCTCGTGCTTGCATCTCCAGCCTTATCAACGTACTTCGCCTCGCGGATGGCGACCTGCCATTCTCCGGCAACGCTCTGCACCGAAAAACTCCTCCGAATCTTGAAACTTTGAGGACTTCTCTCAAGGTCTGTCCCTTGTTTTATTCGCTGGTCATGACTCGACTGCACCCTTAGTCCATATCGGCGTCGCGAAGCCAACCTCCGGGTCGCCGTCGAACAGAGGTGTAATCTCATCGAGATAGTCCTGCAACCAGGGCGCCTTCAGGTTCTGGTCCAGGACATCGCGATCCGTATAAATCTCGAAAATGTGTATCACATTATCGTCGTTATCGTCGAACGACACGTAGTAAACCGGCATCCCAGCGGTGTCCTCAACGATCTGGCTGATATGCTTCTCCCAGACAGCGTAAGCCGCGTCCCGCTTCCCGGGCAGCGTGCGAAGCTTAACAAATATACTCATTGGTTTCATGTTCATCTCCTTTATTTGTTGTAGAACGTCCCGCCTCAGTCCGAAGAATGAGGACTGGAGGCGCTTGTTCAAGTAAGCCGCTTCGCGGCAGTTTAAGTTTCTTCTGTTCATAAGTTCCCTCTACAATAGCACATCTTTCCTGTAAATTAAGTTTTCTTCTCATAAGAATCATTTCACATAGACTTTGTCTTCAT
>JABSQK010000380.1 GCA_013215875.1 Lentisphaeria bacterium | reverse complement strand
GCGGGTCCAGTAAATGATGTGCCTTCCTTTCCCGTAATTTTCGCTACTGAGCCTTCAGGTGCCATGTTGCCATAGATAATCTGCAGGTGGCCGGTTTCTTTTATTGGATTGGCAAAGCTGCGGATAACAGTTTGGCCTTCCATAAGGTCTTCGACTTTCTCGAGGTTTTCTGCAAGTGATTTTCCGGTGACAGTCATACATGAGCCATCAATTAATCCTTCCTTGAGCAGTAGACGTTGTACAGCTGGTACACCGCCAACACGATAGAGGTCTTCCATCAAATATTTACCGCTGGGCTTGAGGTCTGCCAGGAATGGAATCTTGTCTGCGACTTTTTGCCAATCATCGATCGTTAATTCAATGTTACAGGCCTTGGCCATTGCCACACTGTGCATGACCGCATTTGTTGAGCCACCGAGAATCATCGTAACGACCATGGCATTTTCGAATGACTGGCGGGTCATAATATCCAGCGGTTTGAGATCCATTTCCAGAAGATTACGAATGGCTTTGCCAACATCACTACACTCCTGAATTTTGGCATCATCCAAAGCAGGGATTGATGAACTAAAGGGCAGAGACATACCCATCGTTTCTACAAAGCTCGACATGGTATTTGCCGTGTACATACCACCGCAGGCACCCGCTCCCGGGCAAGCATGTTTGACTGTTTCTTTCAATTTTTCTTCAGATGCTTCACCAGCCAGATACTGTCCATAAACTTCGATTGAACTGACAATATTGAGATCTTCTCCATCGAGGTGACCGGGGTGAATTGTGCCGCCGTAGATCATCAGGCTGGGACGATTGATGCGTCCCATTGCCATAAGTGCACCGGGCATATTTTTATCACAGCCCATGATTGAAATATTTGCATCGTAAAATTGCGCGCCCATGACTGTTTCGATCGAATCTGCGATTACATCCCGTGAGACCAGTGAATATTTCATGCCCTCGGTTCCCATGGAGATACCGTCGCTCACACCAATCGTATAAAAGCGCAAACCCACGAGGTCAGCTTCAATCACACTCTTTTTCACATGATCAGCCAGGCCATTTAAGTGCATATTACATGGATTACCATCCCAGCCTGAACTGACAATTCCCACTTGTGCTTTTCCCATATCCTCTTCTGTCATGCCGGTGGCATATAGCATTGCCTGGGAACTCACTTGGGACTTGTCTTCAGTTAAGGTAGCGCTGTATTTATTAAGTTTTGTCATCTGACTCTCTAAAATTATGATTAAAAATGAACGGTTACTATAGTTCCGCAAGAGCGGAGTTCCAGTAGACATTAGGCTCCGGATTTATGCTTTTTAGCAATTTCAATGACTGAATTAGATCGCTTAATTGGACTTATATTGTTGCGATAGTAGTTTGCCAGACTGAATGAAGGTGAATATGAAAATCACTAAAGATACAATTGTCCCGATAGCCTTACTTTCTATGGTCGTAGTTCTGGGACTGGGTTTGATCGGTTTCGGCATTGGCAGTTTTGTGAAGGCGAATCAAACGAAAACCTGGCCCATTGTTGAGGGAGTGGTTTCATTTGCTTCTATTAAAACAACTAGGGATGATGACGATTTTCTCCGTCACGAGGCTGAAGTCACTTATGATTACGAGCTAAATGGAAAATTATTCACCAATAGACGCATCCATGCCGGATCTTCAGATTACAGTAAAAAAGAAGACGCGCAGGCCGTCATAGATGACTATTCAGTTAAGAGTAAAGTTCAGATCTATTACAATCCGGATAATCCCAGGGATTCTGTGCTCATTCCAGGTAAACAACGAGGCGGGCTTTATTTGATTTTTGGTGGGCTCTTTTTTCTCGGGATGGCATCGATGTTTCTTCCATTTTTAAAAGAGCTAAAATAAACATTTTTGACTTTTGCATTGTTTAGGGTTGAGATATTGAAAAATGCCAATGTACTGGTAGTTTTCTTAAAATTAAAACGTGGGAAACAAATCATATGATCAAATATATATCCGTTCATAAAAGCGGAAAAAACATAAAAATCGTATATGGCTTACCCGTGATTCTTCGTTTTATGATGGTTGCAGTGTGGATTTATGCTTTATATGAACTTTGCACAAATCCCGATGTAAACATCCCACTATTTGGAAAAATTTTCTTTTTTGGGGCGATTAGCATTGTCTTCGCTCATTTCATATTTGCGATGACTGTGATAAAACTTAGTCCTCAAGAGATCTCATGTGTCTATTTACCCTGGTTGTTTTTTCATGTGCAAAAAGCAACGCTTTCAGATATTCGAGAATGTCAGCATGATTCAAAAGAACATGTACACCGCGATAAGCATGGGAATGAACATTATACCTATAGCCTGCAAGCAATTTTGATATTAGATTCGAAACCAAAAATAATTCTCTTTAATACAAGCAGTGAGAAAGTTCTCACATTAGCAATGGATACGATAAACGACTACTTAAAGCGCCATCGTTGATTCCTCATAAATTTCACCAAATTCAGGCTAGCCTGAATAAACATTTACGCTATCTTAGTTGCCAATACGAAAGGATTTGATATGCCGAAAAAAAAGATTTTGATCACGGGTGCTTATGGCATCGTTGGTTCTGTTTGTTATAACTACTTTATCCAGGATGATACTTATGATGTCTATGGCTTGGGCCGACGCAATGTGCCCTCTGCCAGGGTAACAGAAAATATCGATATTAAAATTCCTGATGATCACTTTTTCATGGCTGATCTGACAAATGCAGACCAAATTGCTGAGGCAGTGGCAGGCATGGATACGGTTATTCATCTGGCTGCATGTCCAGATGGAGAAGGTGAATGGGAAACAGTCTTAGAGGCAAATGTTAATGGCAACTGGAATGTTTTAGATGCATGTGTGAAAGCGGGTGTGAAGCGAATTCTCTACGCCAGTACGATCATGGTGAACTGGGGTTATTGGGATATTGAGCCTTATTCTTTTATCCAGAAAAAAGAGCTAGACAAAATACCTGCAGACTATGAATTAATCGACCGCAACTCCCCTACCATGCCGACGAGTTACTATGCCAGTACAAAGATTCTAGGTGAAGCACTGGCCAGAACAATTTCCAGAAATGAAGATATTTCGATTCTCTGCTTACGCATTGGTGGCGTACAAGGAGACGACAAGATCTCGAGGAACAGTTACCCGGGGTCCATCTGGTGTAGTACAGGTGATATTTGTGATATAATTAAGCGTATGGTAGAAGCACCGGACGATTTGAAATATGATCTCTTTTTCGGTATATCAAACAGCGATTACCCAATCGTGGATCTCAGTCATGAGAAAGAAGTGCTTGGTTATGTGCCCAAATCAAAAGCGGAAGATCATTACTCCGACTGATTTATAAACGTCCCTTAGGAACGAGCTGCAATTCCTGCCAGGATGGCTTCAGTTCAAATTTCATTGTTTCTTTTGTCGTAGGATGAGCGAACTCAAGTTTGTGAGAAAATAAAGCAATCTTATATTTTGTCCGCTTGTGTCCACCGTACTTAATATCACCAACCAGTGGATGACCGATGTGGGCAAATTGAGCGCGGATCTGATGCGGCCGACCGGTAATTAATTCTACACGAATCACTGTCTTTCCCTTCAATGCACAAAGTACTTCGAATTCCAAAATTGCTTCTTTTGCACCCGGATATGAATGATCCCGCACTTTAGATTTATTCGTTCTTGAATCTTTCTTAATCCACGAAACAAGTCTTCCATTGGGCTCTGGAACTACTTTTTGAGTAATCGCCAGATAGTGTTTGATAAATTTGCGTTCACGAATGGCTTCGGATAAGCGCGATGCAGCTTTCGAACTTTTGGCAAAGACCATTAAGCCTCCGACATTGCGATCGAGGCGGTGCACAAGTCCGAGGTAAACATTGCCGGGCTTATTATGACGCTCTTTCAATTCGTCTTTTAGGATTGTTAAAAGATCGCTGTCCATATTGCTATCGGCCTGTACGATTAAACCTACGGGTTTATTCACGACCAGCAGATGATTGTCTTCGTATACGGTTTCGATCATTTTAAACCCCCTGCCATCTGGCAAATATTCCACAGGGCAAAATTTTGCCATCGGCCTTAATTGGTATTCCCAATTCGCCGCATTCCAAACTGCCATTGTAGTTGTTCATAATTTCTGAGATAAGATTATTTGTAACGATTGGTGAGAGGCCGGTCGTATAGGAATTTAGCAGAAAGAATAAGGGCTTATCTGACAAAACTTTGCGGCACTGAATCAATAAATCCCAGAGGTGTTTTTCGAGCTTCCAGGTTTCTCCGGATTTTCCGCGCCCGTACGATGGTGGATCCATTATGATGCCATCATACTTTATGCCACGGCGCTCTTCGCGCTGCACATACTTCAGACAATCCTCAACGATAAAACGAATCGGTGCATCGCCCAAACCGGATAGTTTGGCATTTTGTTTGCACCAGTTTACCATGCCCTTGGCAGCATCCACATG
>JABSQK010000038.1:5993-12668 GCA_013215875.1 Lentisphaeria bacterium | reverse complement strand
TAAAATCTCTGGTCGTGGCGTCGGAATGGATCTTGTCAAAGAAAATGTCGAAGCACTTAATGGCACTATAAATTTAAGAAGTGCATCCGGACAGGGCACGACAATCACAATAACAATTCCCCTGGATTAGTCGCGAATTCTCTGGTGCATACATTGCCTCAGCTATGCGACATTTGCTTCCCATAAACAGTCACCAATGTAAGCTAATTACCAAGCTCAGGCTCAAGCCAATATATTGGCATCGCAGTTGCTAATTGTATTTAACTTTTGGTAGCATGGAGTTTTGAATTTCCCTCATCCCATCCCAACAAAAAAGCCCCCCTGTTTACCGGGGGGCTTTTTTTATTTATGGAAGTAACGGTGAAGCCGTGTTTTATTACAGCCCGGTATGCGCGCAGTGCTTTAGCATAACGTGAGCCAAAGGCGAAAACGAGCAGCGACAACGGAGCAAAGACAGCATTTATGCTGAGCGTAGCGTTCAACTGGCCATGCCGGGTGTAATAGATGAAATCATAAAGCTCTGAAGGTGCGTTTTCACTCTTTCTTGTGTTTGTTAAAACGCTCCTTCAGAGCTCTAGGATTAAAGGGGTATGCGGAGAGTCCTGGGGTTTGAACCCCAGGCTACGATAAAGCAGTCCGTTGGACTTTAATTTGGATTTGGAAAATATAATAAAACGATCTTAAGGAGGTGCCGTTATGCTTCCAACCTGGGCTACAGATTAGCAGACCTGCCAGAATAGTGGATCTTTCAATCGAGCCAGAGGCTACGAGGCCCAGTAAAATATGCCTCGAGCTACTGTTTAAGTGCGAGCTATTTTTTCGGACCGACTTCTTCAGGGCGCTTAAGTATAACATTGACTTTCATCATCGGGTTTGGCAGGATGATATGATCTTTGTCTTTAAAAAGAACCTCTATGCGGATTGCCTTGTCTCCACCGCCCTGAGCTGTTGCATCAAGCGTAAGAATCTTCGTGGTGTTTTCCACAATCTTAAATGTCGTTGTAATTGGTTTAGGCATCATTTGAATAGTCATAATGATAGTATCTTTAGTGAATTCATATGACGCTGAGCCCATGACCATTTTTATCTTTGCTTCAGCACTCTTGTCTTTTTCGAGCTCCGCCTTGATTATTGGATCTTTCAAGGTGGCGTCCATATCCACAACCCATTTTCCCTGGACAAAGTCCAGCATTTTCTTTGGCGCTTCGTCCGCACTGAAGGCAAGGCCCGATAGTAAGATTAGAGCAAGTACATATAGTTTCATGTGATAGTCCTTTTTTAGGTTTTATTGTTATGTTCTATTTCTTGGGGGCCCGCTTAAGCACAGCATTGAGTTTTAATTTAGGATTTGGCAGGATGATATGGTCCTTGTCTTTGAAGAGAATTTCCATGGGTTTACCCTTATCAAGTCCTTCGGGCGTCACTTCTATTTTTAGGACCTTCTTGGTATTTTCTAGAACCTTGAACGGCAGTGTCATCACCATTGGTTCATCACCCATGCCCTTCATGGACATAATGATAGAATCCTTAGTGAATTCGTAAGACGTTGATCCCAGCATCATCTTCAGTTTCGTTTCCATATTGCTGTCTTTTGCAATCGCCGCCTTGATGGTCGGCTCTTTCATAGTGGCTTCCATATCAGCAACCCATTTTCCCTGAACAAAGTCCAGCATTTTCTTTGGCGCTTCGTCCGCACTGAAGGCAAGACCCGATAGTAACATTAATGCAAGTAAATATGGTTTCATGTGACATCCCTTTTTTTGTTTTTTATTGTTAAGTTGCTAAACTAGCAAATTACCTCATAAAATCAAGCACGTTTTGGATCTGAAGACTTTTTGAAATTCGCATATTTTTATTTATTAATGAAGAATTGAACTAAATTAGTGAGCTAAAACAAATCTAAGAAACAAAGTATGAATGAACACAGTTACAGAGTTCTGGAGTTTTATCCATTTTTGGAATTTCTTTCCAGTTATTGTGCATCCAATTCAGCAAAGAGTTGGATCGCTGGCTTGCGCCCGGGTTATGCGACTGATGACATACAGAGTTTGAGTAAGGAGTTTATAAGTTTACGAGAGCTGGACGTCGCGATTCCTTCCGCTTCATTTGATTCGCCGGACGAATTACTACGTAAGGTTCAGCCCAATGCAGCAATTCTGGATCCAGATGACTTTCTTACTCTCAGACGTCTCTTAGCAACTGCACAAGATATTAAACAATTCTTGCATAAGGACTGTAGTGATTTTAACACTGCATATGATCTGGGCTATCATATGCCAGAGCTTAAAGAACTTATAGACGAGATTAACAAAGTATTTAGCCGGGATGCATCCATTCAAGACAAGGCGAGTAATGAGCTCTATAAGATTCGTAAAAGCATTCTACATGCCCAGCAGAAAATCCGTCGCAGGCTCGAGAACTTGCTTAAAGACACTACGCTCTCCGAAGTTATTCAAGATGCTCACACAGTCATTCGTAATGGACGCTATGTAATTCCGATTCGCCGGGAATTAAAAAGCCGCTTCAAGGGTATTATTCATGATCAATCGAATAGTGGTCGGACCCTTTTTATTGAGCCGGCCGAACTTGTTGAAGACGGTAATTTTTTAAGCACCCTCTACCTTGAAGAGCGCGATGAGATTCGCCGAATACTTTTAGAGCTTTCAGATGAAGTACGTAAGGACTATAGCGATATACAAATAATCACGTCGAGTCTATGCTCGTACGATGTAGCTGCAGCGATTAGTAAATGGGCCATAGACTACCAGTGTAACTTTATAGAAGCGGGTAAGACTCTGCACCTTAAAAATGCCCGACACCCCTTACTGGCAAAGCAGTTTAGAGAAGACAAGCTTGAAGATACCCTGGTACCACTAAACCTAAAACTGGGTAATGACAAATACGTCATGGTTGTAACCGGTTCGAACATGGGTGGAAAAACAGTTATTCTCAAAACCATTGGCCTGCTTAGCATGATTGCTCAGTGCGGCTTGCCCATTCCCGTAGACAGCGGCAGTGAGCTCATATACTTTCCGCAGATACTCGCTGATATAGGTGATGAACAATCCTTGCAACAAAATCTAAGTACATTTACAGGCCACTTAAATAATATAAAAGATATCCTCGATGCGAGTTGCGATGAGGAATCTTTGATCCTACTCGATGAGCTAGGGTCTGGAACCGACCCTGCAGAGGGTGGGGCGCTGGCTTGTTCTGTGCTCGATTTTCTTGCACAAAAAGGCAATCTCGTATGTGTAACAACTCACATATCGAGCATAAAGCATTATGTACATGCAAATCCGCATATGGAAAATGCCTCTGTATTATTCAATGTGGAAACCCTGACACCAACATATACCCTCGAGCTAGGTCGCCCGGGTGCCAGCCATGCTATTTCGATCGCTGCAAATATTGGCATTCCCCAACGCATTCTTTCGCGGGCCAAAGATCTAATAAATAGCGATGAATTAAAACTGGAATTTCTTTTATCGGAAATGGATGGTGATCAGCAAAAGATTAAAAGTGAATTGCTCGATGCCCAACGCCTGAGAGATACTGTGCTTGCCGAACAAGAAGCCTTGAATGCCGAGCTCAACGATCTCAAAAAAGAGCGCAAGAAAATGCTCAATGAAGCCCAGCGCGAAGCCGCTGCAATTGTCGATAATACACGCCAGCAAATGGAACGACTGCTTAAGCAGTCCGGCAATGAACTAACGACTGAACAAAAAAATAAAATGCGCAGCAAGCTGTCGAAAAAGCAACAGAACATAAATCAGACAATTGACGAAAGTACCGCCACACCGGAATTACCGCTCGATATAAATACCATTGAAACAGGACAATGGGTATGGGTAGAAGCACTTAATGGGCATGGTAACATTGTAGCTATTAGCGATAACCGAAAACGGGTAAAGATAGATGTCGATGGGATGACCTTCGAAGTGAAGTCAAAAGAACTGGGACAGCCGAAAAAGGAAAAACTGAAGGCTAAAACAATTGACGAATCGGTTGCTACATTAAAACCCAGCTCTGCTCCGGTAAAAATGGAACTGAATCTAGTCGGCAAACATATCGAAGAAGCACTGGGTAGTCTCGATGCCTACCTAGATAAAGCATCTCTTGCAGGCTTGAACCAATTACGCATTGTACATGGTTTTGGTACAGGCACACTCAGAGAATCGATTCATGATTTTCTCTCAGTTTCGCCATTGGTAACATCGTATCAGTTAGGTCACATGGAACACGATCAGGGCGGGCAGGGCGTTACAATCATCGAACTGAAGTGAAAATGTATGCCTTCGGCGACAAAAGATGGGTGTCCATCTTTGGAATCTCCAATTGATAAAATTCTTTTATCAAGGATATAACTGTGAGTGGGCATTATCGAACTTAAGTAAGACCACGAATTTTCACGAATGCCTCCGGCGGTTCAAGGTGGGAGTCCACCTTAAAGATCCCCAATTGATAAAATTCTTTTATAAAAGATAAATAGCGATAAGCATTTATCTCTTAGTAAGGATAAGTGTTGATTAGTGGTGAAATATATTTACCAGGATGTGTCTGCGACTTTTCGTTGGGCAGTGATAATTGCATCTTCCCATTTTAAGTCATCTGAATTCGGGATCTCACCTTTTTTATCGTGTTCGTTTATGGATTCAGCTAAAATATCTTCCAGAGAAATACTTGGCTTATAGTCTGGCACATCACGAAAGAGCTTTTCCGAACAGTAGTAAAGTGAGTGTGCAAAGATATCCTCACAGATTCCAAAATTTGGAACATCGAGTTTTTTTAATGTCTCAAGTGGTACGCCAATAATATCGACTTCTTTACCTAATACTTTCATGGCCGCCTTATGATAATCAACCCAAGTTTGAAATCCGCGCTTTGTCATATTGTAGATTTCCCCAAGGCATTGCTCCTGGCCAATGACGCCGGCAAATGCTGGAGCAGCATCTTTCACATGCATAAACTGATGCAGCGCCATGCCATCGCCGCTGACAATAATATCTTTGCCTTTGCGAATGCGATCGATCCAGGATAAATCCATTGATATTTGACGAAATGCCTGGGATTGAGGCCCCATGGTTGTAGATGGTTTAATGATGGTCACAGGAAAACCACTTTCTCGGTATGCTGCCATGAATACATCATCTGCAGCAACCTTACCACGACCATAACCAGATATGGGACGTAAGGGATGTTCTTCTGTTACCGGGAACCAATCGTAATCAATGCCATAGGTGCAGACTGTGGAACACATGACAAAATGTGAAACACCCGTAAACGCGCGAATGCTGGATGCAGCTTGCTCCGGACTGAAACAAATCATATCGATCGCAGCATCGAAGCTTTCTGCCTGCATCGTAGACTCGTATTTGTCGGTATCGTTTCTATCGCCAATGATCTGCCTGGCACCATCAGGAACGTCGCCTCTTTCACCACGATTAAAGCACGCTAGCTCATGCCCTTGCTCTAAAAGCAATTCGACAATCGATCGTGATATATTTCCCGTACCACCAACAATGCATATTTTCATTTAAAAACCCTTTTTTAGAAAAGCTACACTACAGGGGGATGCGCAAGGTGCAAGGAAAAGGAGTAAATGGTATTTCTTACATACTCGTAATCCTTCGGCTTACCGAGTATTAGTGGATTGCCTTCTGCGACAAAAGCCCAAGTGCTTGGTGAACCGAAGATTCACAAGCATGTAAGAGGTGTCCATCTTTGAATTCTCCAAAATGGGGGATTTTCAAGGCCGACTTAAAATCTGGTACTGACTTTGCTACGCGCGTCAATGCGGTTAGCCGCAGCTTGCGAATTGGGTCATTCAGCATTGCGAATGAAGTCAACGCAGTCTTGTGCATGCGTCATTGCAATTAAATGGCCACCATCGAGTTTTAGATCAACATTATTCGGGCAGGGAATGATATGATCATGTGTACCATGCAGTCGCTTTACATTGAATTCACCTTCGTACGAATCTTCCCAGTGTCTCAGCTCTTGGCATGCACTACGGATGAATTCCGGGCCTACACTTGCGAATAATTCATTGAGTGCCGGGCTGCTTTTTCCCGCAAGCAATTGAATAAATTGTATGGGTGTGACTTCGCTCAGTGGGCTAATAGCTATCAGGAATTTGTTTATTTCTTCTCGCTTTGTTGCACTGCTGATAAGTGTGATGTCGTTGCAGTTTACCTGTCTGCATATTTCCTGTGCGCCAATTCCTCCAAGTGAGGTGCCGACGAGTTGATCTTCAGAATTGATCTTATGTATGTCGATAAGGCAGGAAGCAATTGTTGCGAAAGTTATCTCACCAGACATTTCCGGCCAATCGACAAATACTGTGTTTTCTAAACTTCGCCATGGTCCCGAATACATTGCCGATGAAGCGCCCATACCTGGTAATATATATCGCATATAATTTCTCTTTCTTAGTGAAGTCTTGCCTTCGGCGACAAAAGATGGGTGTCCATCTTTGAGAGCAGCGAGCTTGCGAGTAAAGATAAGTCGAAGGCGATAGCCTCGTGCTTAAGCGAAGCGTTCAATCTCCAAAATGGGGCAGTTCAAGGTATCTCCATTGGTCGGGGACCATTCTCGTAATCCTTCGGCTTACCGATACTTACATGCTTGTGAACCTTCGTTTCACCAAGCATTAGTGGGTTGGTCGGGGACCAT
>JABSQK010000038.1:0-5719 GCA_013215875.1 Lentisphaeria bacterium | reverse complement strand
GAGTTTGGTCGGGATGACAGGATTCGAACCTGCGACTTCATGTCCCCCAGACACGCGCTCTAACCAGGCTGAGCCACATCCCGACGTAAAAAATTATGCTGTACTATAAACAAGGTGCAATCATCTGCAAGCGAAAATCAGCTTTTCTAGTTACATTCATGATACAAAAAAGAAGCTGCACAGCTCATTTAGTCCTACTGTATAATAAATAGATACAGGTAGAATAAATGTCAGAGATTTTAATAAAAGCGAGTAATTTATCCAAGAACTTTAAGGATTTCTGGGGCCGTACGAAAGTTGAAGCGTTGCGGGATGTTTCCTTTGAGCTGCACAGTGGAACTGTTTTGGGTTTACTAGGACCCAATGGTGCGGGAAAAACAACTTTGATGAAGATTATACTCGGACACCTTTATCCGACAAATGGCATAATTAGTGTGATGGGAAAACATCCGTCTGATGTGGAAGCAAAAAGTAAAATAGGCTATGTACCTGAACGCGCCACACTCTATAAACATCTCACTGCCACTGAAGTACTTAAGTTCTTCGGGGAAATTCTGGAATTGCCCTCCGACATAATTAAGAGCCGCAGTGATCAACTGCTCGACATGGTGGGCTTACATCATGCCAAGAATCGTTTACTGGGTGAGTTTTCGCATGGTATGAGCAAGCGAATGGGAATTGCTCAGGCATTGCTCAATGACCCGGATTTACTCTTATTGGATGAACCGACTGCCGGGCTGGACCCACTGGGTTGCAGGGAAGTGAAAGACCTAATTCTAATTTTATCTGAACGGGGAAAAACTGTTTTATTAACCAGTCATTTACTGGCGGATGTGGAAGATGTGAGCGATGAACTACTGATGATCTATGGTGGACAGGTCCAAGCAAATGGCAAGTCGGCCGACTTGTTATCTGAAAAAGATATGTTGCAAATTACCATGCCGCGACCCAAACAGGAGATCGTCAACAAACTAGAAAAGACAATCAGCGAACTTGCCCCGGACTCACGCTTTAGCTCACCAACAAAATCACTCGAGCATTATTTTTTAGATATTGTAGAAAAAGCCAGCAAGACTCAAGATACCTACGGCGCGCGTATGGGAGCTGGTGTCGCTGATTACTTGAAGAATACAGGCGATGAAACAAAGATCTCTGAACAGCCCCAAGTGGAGGACGTTACAAAGCCCGCGGAGAAAGACCCTGTTGTAGAGCAAGAAAAACCTGCAGAAAATAAATTAGAAGAAACCGTTCCGGAGAAAGAAGAAGTAAAAGAAGCTCTTGTCGTAGAAGAAGATAAATCAGAAGAAAGCATTCCTGTAAAAGAAGTTGTTGTCGAAGAACTAGTGTCCCGTCCTGTGGAGGCGAAAGCTGAAGAACTAAAAAAAGAAGTGCCCGTTCCGGTGAAAGAGAAAACCGTTGCGCCCGATGATCCGCCTGGGGAGGTGGAATTAGTGGATGAGCAGCAGGAGAAAAAGGAATTTATCATTGCTGATGATGAAGCCGATAAAGAAAAAGAAACTGAGTCTGAAATAGATGAAGACTTTTTAAATAACCTGATGCAAAAATGAAACAAATCCTAACACTCGCTTTATTAACATTTAAATTACAATTTCGCCAACTCGGCGGGCATTATATTTATATCGCATCGGCAGTGCTTCTTAGTTTTATATTTTATGTGTGCCGAGCGGATGGCAACTTCCTCAATGAAATAGAAATACGCAGCAACTTTTCCCTTTATATATCTATCAGTTTATTGAGCTTATCTCTGCTGTGGTATTCCTGCTTGAGTATGCGGGGCGATATCGAAGCGAAACGCCTTCATATATTAACGTCTTATCCAATGAATCGATTTCGCATTTTTGCAGGTAAATGGATGGGCTTGTTTATTTATGCGATGTTGGGTTTTGTCATACTGCTCATAACGCTTTCTGTAAATGTAGCAATCTTCAATGCACGTTGGGACGGTAAAGATAAGGCCAGCTTAACAGATGCATTCCGTCATGTAAAACCCTATATCCCTTCAGCTGAACAGCAGGCAAGTACTGCTCTGCATGAATTGAAAATAAAAAACCCCGAGATTCGTTTTGATGAAAAACTTAAGCTTAAAGAATTTGAGCGGATGATTCTTCGCCGCCAGCAGTTGGTTGCAAAGGGTACAGAAAGACGGTGGGCTTTTACTACAGCTGAAAAGGCGCTAAAAAATAGTCCGCAGGTTTTTATCCGCTATCGTTATTATTCGGGCAAAAAGGAAGGGGTGCTCGGGACCTGGTCGATTGCAGAAAAGCGCGGGGATGGACGCTATTATAATGTGTTTACTACACAAGCAAAAGCAGGGCCAAATAAAACATGGGAGCTGGAATTCCCTCCAGAGATTTTTCCAGAAAGTGGGAATTTTTCAATTACATATAAGGGAGATCATAGTGGTGATTTAATTTTCTATAAGGACTCTGGGCTAAATCTTTTTTACAAAGACTCCCATGTCTTGAACAATCTATTTCTTTTAGCACTGGTATTTGCGGCTCATTTTGCGGTCGTGATCAGCACTGGTTTAACCATTGCTGTAGCATTTACCTTATCTGTCGCATCGTTCATGTCGACAGTTCTTTATGCTATGTCAATGAGCTCGGAATTTTTCAGACGTGCTTTGGCAGAGATAAATGATGGGTCTGAAAAAATGATTCCATTTGCCGATAAGCTTATTCAATTTGGCATCTTTATTACCACTGGCATGGAACAGCCGAATGTGATATCATCACTTTCAAGACGTGTACTGATTAGCTCAGACAATCTTGGCTTAAATCTTACGCGTGATATTGGTAATACCCTGGCAAAACCCATTTCGGTTTTTAGTGAAAGTGCTTATCTCAGTGTAACAACGAGCAGTTTGGGAATTGTTATTGGATACACTTTTTATTTCATACTCCTAACTATGCTGGGCGTATTCCTGCTAAAGCGCAAGGAACTCGACCGGATTCATTAGCCCTACTTAATCCGATAGATTGCCAGTCTAAATTTTCATTGCTTGCCTTTTGAATGTATTTGATTTATCTTTCTACAAGTAAAGAGAGACTGTATCTTGGATCGGAAATTTAAAGAGAAATCAAAAGCAGACTATCGCAGGGCTTTTAACTATCCCCATAAGTGTTTCCTTTTTATACTTGTGATTGCAGGTGTGAGTTCAAATACTATAGCCGGGACTCCAGATAAGGCAGATGCCAAAAAAGAGGTGGAAATTGCTTTAGGAAAGGACAGTTTAAATGATCTTATTCAAAAACTCGTTCCCAAATTGGGCGATTCGTCATTCAAAATTCGCAAACAAGTGACCGAACAATTGATACAGATCGGAATACTCGATTCTGAAAAGTATCCCAAAGCTGCTGAGCAAGTAAAAAATGCAATGACTGATTTAGCGAAACATAAGGATCCGGAGGTGCTGATGCGGTCTAAAAAAATTCTAAAGTCCATGTTGTTGAACAGTGAAAGATTAGCGGCAGAAGATGGTGAAGAAATTCTTGAAGATGAGGATTTTGAAGATTTCGAGGATGAAGATGATGAGGGTTGGGATTAAGAGTCTGGGAGTTTTTTAAGTTTACGAATCGAGTGCTTTAAGTCGTGGAACTTTGTAGGCTTCTATATTCGCTTTAAGAAAGTTAATTAATTGATCTTTATCATATGTCCCACTAATATATGCAACAGGACGCTGGCCAAATTCGGAATCTTCCTCTGCTTTCACTTCAACTTCCTCGACGCCAGGAAAATTTCGAATGCAACGTTCGATTTCTTCCGGATGAATATTTTCACCCCCGGAGATGAACATATTATCGATACGGCCGTTTAAATGCAGATTGTCATTTACGAGTTCTGCAATATCACCAGTTCTAAACCAGCCATCTTCGAGTGGACATACGATTTCGCCTCCATGCACATAGCCCTGGAAGAGACAGTCTCCTTTTACTAAAATTTCCCCATCATCATTAATTTTTAAGTCGCGATTTTTTAGCAGCTTTCCTGAGCTGAGTTTTGCATCGTTCAGCCCTGAGCAGCATATGGTGGATGTCATTTCAGAGGATCCATAGCTCGTATATATGTGTAAGCCGTTTTCTTTTGCTTCTTCGAAGAGCGTCTCATTCAGAGCGGCACCGCCAATAAGTATGACCTTGGGTTCTTTTAGCGCAGGGTCATTAACCAGTCGATAGAGTTGAGTAGGGACAAGCGAGCAATGTGTCACGTGATGCTCACTAATACTTTTAGGTATAGATGCGTTGTCATCAGGTATAACAATAGCAGAACCAGCTCGGAGTGTACGAAAGAGAATAGCCAGTCCGCCAATATGATAGAGTGGCAGCGATAATAGCCAGCGATCATCGCTATCTAATTTGATCACTTCATTGAGGCCTTCGGCACTTGCCAGGTGATTGCCGAAGCTGTGCACGATGGCTTTTGGATCTGCAGTAGTTCCCGAACTAAAAATAATGTTTGCGTGTGCAGCAGGCCACTCAGCAAAACTTGTATCTGATGGTGGGATGCTACGGCGCAGATTTATCGCCTGCATGCAATTGAGTTGTGCGACACAGATTTTTGTCTGCTCTCTCGTGTAGCGTGGTGAAATCAGGCAAGGCACTGCAGCAATACGCCAGGAAGCGATGAGGTGCAGAATATAGCTGATTGTATTTTCGGATTGTATGGCAAAGCGCTGGCCTTTGAGATTGGCATTCAAGAGACTAATGCAAATACCGTTGACTCGTTTATCTGCTTCGGCAAAGCTCAGTGATTCATCAGATGATATAAGGAACGGAGACTGATTTTCTTTCTGTTCTGAGAGCAGACAATTCATAGAACTAACCCCACTGATAAAAAGACCGAATAAATAATAAGTTGCGCACCCGTTAATGCCAGGGCCTTATTTAGCTTAGAACCGCTTTCCTTTAAGACAAGTCTTATAGATGGAATACAGGGGATCAAGAAAAGGTAGGACAGGAAGATATAGGGACTGCAATTTAGACGGCTAAATATAATGATAGGAATGATGAGTCCACCGATAATAGCCAAAAGGTATTCTACACGGGCAAACTTTTCTCCCAGTAATACTGCGAGTGTTCGCTTGCCGGCTTTTTTGTCCGTTTCTATATCACGCAAATTATTTACCCCAATCATTGCCACAGAAAAGAACCCTGGCCCAAGACCGGCAATAATGGCTTCGACAGGCAATTCAAAGTTATTTGCCTGACAGTAATAGGTCGCTGCAGTGGCAACAGGACCGAAGAAAATAAATGCGAATGGATCACCCAGGCCATTGTAGCCTAAAGGAAAGGGACCGCCCGTATATAAAATGCCGCAGACTATGGAAACGAGCAGAATGAGCAGCATGACCAAACCGGCATGCCAGGTTAAATAAAGCGTGCATATAAAAGCCAGAAAGAAAGCGAATGAAAATGCGAGTTTCATGGTGCCGGGTTTAACTAAACCAGAGGCCGTGGCGCGGGTCGGTCCTTTGCGTTCATCTGTATCGGCGCCTTTAACAAAGTCGAAATAATCATTGGCAAAATTGGTGCCAATTTGTATGAACATAGCACCGAGAAAACAGGTAATTGCTGCTGGCCAAAAGAGCGTGCCATCATGCTGCGCCAGTGCAGTACCGATCAATACAGGAGCAAATCCTGCAGCCAGGGTTTTTGGTCGTGTCGCAGCCAGCCAAATAGATAATTTCGATTGTGTTTCC
>JABSQK010000379.1 GCA_013215875.1 Lentisphaeria bacterium | reverse complement strand
TGGGGCACATGCAATCAATCCGGTAAATGGTGAAAAGATTCCTATTTGGATCAGTGACTATGTGCTCGTTAGTTATGGTACAGGCGCCATCATGGCAGTTCCTGCTCATGATTCACGCGACTTTGAATTCGCTGAAAAATTCGATATTCAAATTACGCCTATCATTGAACCAGACACAAAAATTGCTGCTGCTCAAAAAGTGTCTGTTGAGGATGTATTAGCTGGTAAAGCCTGCTGGACCAATGAAGGACCGCATATCAACTCTGCAAACTCAGAGGGTCTCGATATAAATGGCATGGCAGTAAAAGAAGCATTTGAAACGACAGCTGATTGGCTTGAAGAACGCGGCATTGGTAAACGCACAATCAATTACAAGTTGCGCGATTGGCTCTTTAGCCGCCAGCGTTATTGGGGTGAACCATTTCCTATTGTACATATGGAAGATGGCGAAATTAAATTACTCGATGATTCTGAATTGCCTTTGGAATTACCCCCGCTCGAAAATTTCAAACCTTCTGGTAACGGCGAGTCACCATTGGCAAATGCCACGGATTGGTTGGATTATACAGACCCTGTAACCGGCAAAAAAGGCCGTCGCGAAACGAATACCATGCCACAGTGGGCTGGCTCATGCTGGTAATACTTGCGCTACATTGACCCTTTAAATGAAGATGCTGCCTGGGATGAAGAAAAGGAAAAATACTGGCTTCCAGTTGACCTTTATGTCGGCGGAGCAGAGCATGCTGTGCTTCATTTACTGTATGCCCGTTTTTGGCACAAGGTACTTTATGACATTGGTGTGGTTTCTACAAAAGAACCCTTCCAGCGTCTAATCAACCAGGGCATGATTCTCGGGACATCCTATAAAGATAATCGCGGATTTTTCCACCCTGCCGATAAAATCGGATTTAAAGATAGCGATGGGAATACCATTGAAGAACGCGCTGAAGGCTGCTCTTTCTTTTTAGTAGAAACAGGCGAAGCGCTTGAAGAAGCACCGACCAAAATGTCGAAATCATTGAAGAATGTTGTGAATCCAGATGAAGTGATTGACGAATATGGTGCAGATAGTTTCCGTCTCTATGAAATGTTCATGGGTCCATTGGAAGCAAGTAAGCCATGGAATACAGACAGTGTTAGCGGTGTATCGCGCTTCTTAAATAAAGCCTGGCGCATGATCGTTGCTGAAGATGGTTCACTCGCCCCTGAAATTGGCGACCACGCTATGACGCCCGATCAGGAACGCATCTTACACCAATCCATTAAGAAGGTAGATGAAGATACCGCCAGCTTAGATTTCAATACAGCGATTAGTCAGATGATGGTTTTTGTAAACGAGTTTGGTACTGCCAAAGAACGCAACAAAGACGCCATGGTATCATTTGTCTTAATGCTATCATCATACGCACCTCATATCGCTGAAGAGTTTTGGGTCATACTTGGCAAAGAAGAGGGCATTTCATATATTCCGTTTCCAAGCTATGATGAAAGCAAACTTGTTGTCGATGAAGTAGAGATACTTTTGCAATCAAAAGGCAAACCAAAAGCGCGCATCATGATGAGCCCAAATATGTCTAAAGAGGAAATGGAAAAAGCCGCTTTGGAAATTCCAGAAGTACAGGAGATTATCGATGGTAAAGAAATTATCAAAATGATCTGTGTACCCGGACGCTTAATCAATATCGTTACCAAGGGCTGATTCAGCCGTCTATTTCATTAAGCTAATCGAATTCAAAATTTATTTTGATGAATTATTCGGGTTTAGTGCTTCATGCGTAGCATAGGCTGTTTATAACTTACTGATAATATATTTTCATCTTGTATTGTACCAGGAGTCATAAAGTGTATTGCAAATGCCCGTCGTTGATTTTCGGTAATATTAGGCTTTGTAAAATGCAGCGTTTGACAATGATGTAAAATACAGTGTCCGGCGGGAACCTCGACCACTTCGATACTAGCCTTTTGTTCATCAGTGAGAATCGTATCTTGTAATACACCACCAGAGCGATGATGTCGTACAGGCGTGAGATGGCTTCCTGGAACATATTGCATAGCACCTTGGTCTTCAACCACATCATCCAGTGTCATCCAGCAGGAAATTAGCGATGCCGGGTGACATTTCCAATAACTGTTATCTTGGTGCCAAAGAGTAGCGCCGCCATCGTTGGCTGATTTATAAAGTGCCTGATCATGAAAAAGTTGGATGTTCGGCCCCATGAGATCCTGAATGACATCGAGTATTTTCTCATTGTAGATAAATTTTCGAAACACCATATTGCGTTCGCACATTTGCATGATTTGTTTAACGATCAGACTGTCAGGATCCGCACTACCGGTTAATTTCCCGTAATCACCTATAGCCATTTCCTTGTCATACTCTTCACGCAGGATTTCAATTTCGTCATCCTCGAGAAGCTTCCCGCAATTAAGAAAACCCTTTAAGTGAAAAGAATCAATCTGCTCTTGGCTCAATACCATTTTATTTCTCCGTTACTGTCCTAACAAACTACTTGTTAAAGCAGGAATGTATAACCTTATTATATTATTTTCCTACTGGGCCTCGCAGCCTCCGGCTCGAATTTCCATTCGCTATTATCGCTGGGACCGCGCCCGGCTCGAGCCTGTGTGAAAAACACATTTTCGCTTTATTTAGTCATATAACTCCATTTCTACACTTTTGCTCCTTGTCTATTTTCACTTTACAAAAAACGGCTGTGCTTTTGTATATAATTTGAATACCGTAAAATCCCTTAAAAG
>JABSQK010000378.1 GCA_013215875.1 Lentisphaeria bacterium | reverse complement strand
TCTGTGTATGTGCGTTTCAGCCGATGGGCGATATTTGGCCTACGCGAACGAAGGCGATTCCAAACTCGTAGTCGGCTCGCTTACCGCGGAAACGACTGACATAGTTGATCATCAATCCGAGGTTGTCGGCGCAAGGTTCGACAACACTGGGCGATTGTGGTCCATTCGTCGCGAATCAGAAAGTTTTGTCGTTGAGGTTCGGAGTTCTGGTACTTGGGAGCTTGTCAGTCAAGTATCTATCAGCGATTCCTATTTCGCTGATGGAGGTGCCGAGTTCAGACCCGAAGGAGCGGGTAATACCGCATTTATTGGCGTATACAGCGGACAAAGTGAACAGGAAAACTATCTGTGCAGATTCGATTCGGGCACACTTTCGGCACAGTGCATCTCCTCGATGGACGGCGATCAGTTCGTTTTCGCGAGTGGTGAGAACCTGATTACACTTGACCATGGGAATTGTCAAGTTGCGCGTTTTGATGGTTCCGGAAAATGTACATCCAAGATCGTGTGGCCAGACTACTCAGAGGACGGAGCTGAGGATGAGCGACCAGGTTATTATGCCTGCTACCTGGATGATCACCATTTTTTAGCCGGCTCATCAGAAGGTAGGCTGTTCGTTCTAGGTCTCGACCCCCTGCGAATCGCAATAGAAGTTACAATTGAGGGATTCGAACCAGTGCCACTCGCTGAGAGATACCCGACGCTTTCCGAAATTGAGGGCTTTGGGTCTGACCTTCGCTACTTTGGTAGGTGCGGTGGTGATATCTATTTTTTCTTCGCGAAGAGTCACCAGTCCGAGACGCACCAGCTTGCTATCGTGCCGGTTCTTGATCTCTTAAACTATAGCAAGAAAAGCGAACCAGACGATGCACCCTAATTCGGTCAGCAGTCGCGCTGCTGAGCTGTTGACAAAGGTTCTGCTGTAAAATAAACTCCTAACAAACATTTCGTGTTTTCATTTTTACCAAGACCGAGTAGGTTAAGGGAATGAAAACACAAATGGGACGTAGCTAACGATAAGATTAATCATTTTAATTAAATAGAAGTGGAAATAAAAATGGCAAGAACCCAATGCCCCAGCTGTGAATGGAAATGTGACGTAGAGGTGGAATCGCTTTGGGCAGAAATTACATGTCCCCAATGTAGTTCAACTTTTATAGCGAAAGACTTAAACGAACCAAATGTGGAAGAGGGGAATGAAGAAATAAAAATTGTAAATGACAGTGAATTTGAAGATCTTGGAGTACAAAGAAATATTAACAACTCCGAGCTTAGCACCACAAAAAAGAAAATGGCAATGAATGCTAAATTTCGCTGGGTAGGCGTCATAGGGTTGATTCTTGGTCTTATATGCAGAATTATTCCAAGTATAGTTCTTACCTCCTCCATAACTTGGACAGGTAAGTGGGAACTTCTCAAGTGGTTCATCTATCTCGATGCATTTGCCGACATCATGAATATCGCCATTCTGGTAAGTGCGCTCCTGATCGTTCTGTCATATACATCGATAGTCGAGAAGCAAGAGTTTTCCGCTGACAATTAGATACCGCCATACTCATTATAAGTTTGTTCTGCACTGTTGGCGAAGTGGATGTAATGACTTTAATGAAACTTAAATAGCGAACAAGGAAAATGAACTGCGTTCATTCAGAACCTCAGCTTTTACTACTGACCTTTTCGAGTTTTTTCAGTGGCTCATCGGAATCCTCAATATCATCATTTAGACCATGCTCTGTTTTCTCCCAATAGAAGGGATTTGTGAGCAGCTGAAAAAATCCTTTCCATGCCCCTATGGAGATGAGGACCCAATAAAATGGCATAAGTGCAGCCCAAAACAACAGGGATGGTATACCGCGTTTTTTAGCAGCAATGATATGTATAAATATCAATAGAAAATTGCTCAGAAGAAGTACGATTGTGATGACGAAAAAACAGATACTGAGTGTGGAATAAAAGGGATCTTCTTTGGGTCCGTAATAAAGTAAGGGCCATGCCATCGTTTCAATTTCACGTGGTCCTTGAATGACTTGCTGAATTGTATAACCGGCATTGATGGCGCTGAGCAGAAATGCGCTGTAAACAATTCCCACAAACCAGTATATCATATTGGCAAGCAGCATAAAGGAGCTGCCTCCTACGGATAATAAAAAGCCTGCATAACCCCAGGGACCCAGCTCTTTGAGCATTTTTAAAGGATGTCGTGAATGGGTGAGATGTGTTTGAAAAAAACCTTTTACCCAGCGTGAGCGTTGGCGAATCCAGTTCCAGGTATTTGAATTGGCTTCTTCCCATGTGGTGGAATCGAGCATGCGTGTTTTGTAGCCTTTTTTGTATATACGAACACCAAGGTCGCAGTCCTCTGTTACATTAAAGGGGTCCCAACCGCCAATTTCCTTGAGAATGGATGTTTTGAAATGATTGGATGTTCCTCCCAGTGGAACAGGCACATTCATCATCTGCAATCCAGGAAGGTAATAGTCGAACGTACTGGTGTATTCGATGGTGAACCAGCGCGTAAGAAAATTTTGGGTGGCATTGTAGTAATTGAGTTTTGCCTGCAAACAGGCAACATCTAAATCCACTTCTTGAAATGCAACAATGGCTTTTTTTAGCTGATCCGGCTCGGGCCGGTCTTCAGCATCATAAATCACACAGTATTCGCCTTTGGCTTTTTCCAGTCCCCAGTTGCACGCACGGGGTTTCGTCTTCAGATCTGCATCCGGTACAATGATAATATCGTAGTAATCAGGCAGGGTGAGTTTCTCGAGTGCCTCGCGCGTTTCTTTATCATCTTCTTCAAGAAGCAGTTTTATATCCAGTTTATCTTTCGGATAGTCGAGTAGATTGATGTTTTTTACAATTTTGTTAGCGATGTTTGCTTCTTTATACAAGGGCACAAGAATTGTGTAGATAGGCAGATCACCCAGTGCTTTAATTTTATCTTCCGAAATTTCTATGTGGCCTTTGGCAAGAATGGACAATGCAAAGGCACAGAGCCTAAAGAGGATTACACCCAGGTATAATATGACAAAAAATGAATTAACAACATGCAGTAAAATATCCCAGCGATAGGCCAGGGCGCCAAGAAAGATAAGGATAATTGACAAGTAAAATAGCTTTTGCCACCTGAGTGCCAAAATATGTGAGCAGTCATCAGGATGATTTTTTACAAAATTTTCTGTAATTTTATCTAAGTTCATGAACTTTCTAATAATAAATTGGTCAAAAGAGCAGTATAGTTAGCCTGACGGCTTTGTCCATTGTGAAACCCTAAGAATAAGCTATAGTCACCAACATATATATGAAGTACTTATTTTATTATTTATTAGTTATAGTTTGCACTGCAGCCGCAGAAAACCAAGCTCTGGAAATTTCCTATTTTCCACCAGCCGTATATAAGAATGAACTCTGCACATTTGTACTGCTCGGTGAGCCTGGTTCGCAGGTAGTTGTGGAGCGTGGCAAGAATTCTCAGACGCATAATTTCGTAAAAAACAGACTTGAGATAAAAATCAAAGTTTCCACGGACAAATCGATATGTTTTGTGCAGGGATTAAAGACCATCTGTCTCAAATTTGTTGAAGCGGCAGATGCAGATTCTCTATCCTATCAAAACCCACACCTCTTTAAGGGCAAATACCCGGCAATTCTACTTCTCGAGCATAAACACCCTCCTAAGAAAGACCGCACCTGGGAAATACCAAAATTACTGAAAAATAAAGTGCGATCGTCTCTGCCTACTGCAAAATTACCTGCTTTCGCGGGTGCTGAATATATCCCAAAACTCAACACAGAGAAACTGGCCGCAGCATTCGACAGCAGTTCAGGGAAATGGACCCATCTCCCAATGGCAGATAAATTGGATGAAATAAATTATTTAATTTCTCAAATTAAACAATTAAAGACGCACGATGTACTGATCATTGCTTTGTCTATGGGGCAATTGGAGCAGGGTACAAGCAGCTTGGAATTCAGAATGCGCCTGGAGTGGTTATTGGGTGCATTAAATGATGGCAAGCGCCTCGTATTTCTCATAAGCATCCCATTCGAAGCTGCCAATTTTTCTTTTTATGAAAGCTATCAAACAAACATGATACTCGCAGCAAATAGCCATGGTGCAAAAATGATTCGACTCTATTCCGAAAAGAATACGCGTTTTAATACTCAGGAATACCTCAAGAAACTAGTATCTAAAATCCAACAACATGTAAATTTTTAGATGCGTTATATATGTTTAGTATTTATTATTTGCCATGCCTGTTTTGCAGAATCATTTAATTTTCAGACCAACCCGTCAGCCATTTATCGAAAAATTGTAAATGCAGACTGGCGAGGCATTAAAGAATTAAGCCTTGATATAAAGCTGCTTGCGACTGATACAGAAGACCAACTGCTGGCAACATTTTTTATCGAAAGCAAAAACAATATGTACTTTGAATCTGCAAAGCACATTGTGCTTAAAGGGCAACACTCCTTCAAGCTAGACCTGACAAATAGTAAAAGGGACTGGGTTACGCGTAAGGCCCGTCGCATGCTCGCTCCAGACGCCTTGCGCTGGGTGCGCTGCTGGGGAATAAAAATATACAGTCAAAATACCACAACTGGGGTGCTTAGTATTGAAAAATTAAATTTGCTAAAAGCTGCTAAAACGAAACTGGCAATTACAGCCATTAAACACCCGCGCACACTCTATGTTGGAGAGATAAACCCAATACGCATTTATCTAAATAAACATACATATAATCCTTATGAACAGACCGGTACTATGTCATGGAACGAAAATCGAAAACCTCTGTATTACCAGCAGGATTACTGGCGTCTGAAAACGCCACAACAGTTAATCGAGCTACAAGCTTTTGGGAAAGCATCATGGGTCGGGCACTACATTCCTAAAAAAGCAGGCAGTGAAAAACTGACCTTTATTTTGAGAATAAATGGTGAATTAGTAAAAAAGACGATTGAACTCACGGCTGTAAAAGGGCAAATGCCTAGTAAGCATAAAGAGCAAATAAGTTTTCAACTCGAAAACAAACGTCGCTTATTTAAATGGGATAAGGAGAAAGGCAGATGGCAGTTTCCGGAGAAATCTCTCAATACAGAAAAATATTGGCGGGCCCAGTTGGATTGGACGAGTAAATGGGGTGCCTATACAGGTATGGGCGAGTTTGAACAGAAAATTGCCTGGCAGCTGGAAGCTCAAATACGCTCTGCAGATAAAAGTAAATCATACCCATTTGTAATTTTCAGTCAGGATGAACTCGATAACCAGGGAACCTTCAACTGGAAGGACCACCCCTATTTACTGGACGGCAGTTTGAAAGAACCAGCGGATTATTTTAGCAGCGAGAAGAGTATCAAGTTACTGGTCAACAGGGCATACTACGTCTGGAGTCGCTATAACGATTATCCACAAATGGCAGGCATCGTATTAGATATTCAGAACAATAAGCAGAGCACGGTGGAATGGTTAAATAAAGTTGCAAAAAAAATTGCTGCCCGTTGTCCGGGTTTAAGTATTTATACAAACTGTGCAGCCGCGCCGACCCGCCCGCTTATTCAAGATATGGACTATTTTGCTCACTGGAAAAAAGACCGGAGATTGGCACACCATACGATTATTGATAAATTGCTTAGAGAGCGCGAAGTGAAGCTCGAAGGACGGTATCCGGGAAAGACGGCCATGGTCTACAGCAAGCAGGGGCAGCATTGGGGCAAAGGAAATGTTTTCTCTGTTGATATAAAAACATCTGAAGCAGCTGGAGATGAGGTGAAAGTACAATGCATTATTCGTACAGATCGCTTTGAAGTCTATGAATCAAAATTAATCTGGCTGCGTGGAAATGACTGGAACAGGGTTTTCTTTAACCTATTTGATAAAGACTTGTGGACGAACTGGACAGACCCAAAGCGAAAAATTAGTGCGTCACAACTGCTCAACATAAAAGAACTCGCACTTCGGTTTTATTGCGATTACCCAAATGAAGTAATTCTAAACATAAAGAATTCCCGCCTGCTTGGACAGTACGATATAGATGCTGAGAAAAAGGGACCAATCGCTATTTCGAAACTAACTGGCAATATAAAAACAGTGAATCAATTTGAAAAGTTTGAATTGGATTTCAAATTAAATCGCGAATTTAGAAACCCATATGATGCTGAAGAAATAGATGTCCATATCGAGCTGGTAGATCCGGATGGCATGACCCTGCAACATCCCGGCTTTTATTACCAGGGCTGCAAGACCTATAAAAAGGATAAACATCAGCTTGTCGAGGAAATTGGTGAGCCGAGCTGGAAGATTCGCTTTACCCCAACAAAAGTAGGGGATTATGCCTGGGCGGTTTATGCCAAGTCGAAAGATGGATTAACTGAAGTCTCTGGAGAATTCACCTGCAAAAAAACATCCAGCCCGGGATTTATTCGTATCGCTAAAAAAGATGCAACGCTTTTTGAAGATAGCCAGGGAAAGTTTTTCTATCCTATCGGACATAATTTACGATCGCCGAGTGACCGCCGTAGAAATATTTATCTACGTAGTGGTAAGGCCTTACCAAATTGCGATTGGGCCGAGAGCGCAGGGACAGAAGCGTTTGCTGTTTGGTTTGCCAAAATGAACCGGGTTGGCGAGAATTTTACGCGGATATGGATGAGCCCCTGGTGGCTG